>CAZQDF010000239.1:0-2780 GCA_964592065.1 uncultured Dehalococcoidales bacterium
TAAGGAGAATTGGTATTCAGCCTGATGTCATACTTTGTCGCAGCGATAAGGAGATAGCAGAGGGGATAAAGGATAAAATATCGCTGTTTTGCGATGTGGATAGGGAGGCGGTTATCCCTCTAGTCACTAGTGAGACTATTTACGAAGTGCCCTTATTGCTAGAAGATGCCGGGTTAGGGGAGGTTATAGTTAGACGGTTGGGCTTAAAAGCTAAGAAGAGCGATTTGGATGAGTGGCGAAACATGGTAGCTAAGCTAAAAGCTCCCAGAGAGCCGGTAGTTATCGGCCTGGTAGGCAAATATGTGGAACTTCAAGATGCTTATTACTCTGTTCGTGAAGCATTATGTCATGCAGCCTTAGCTCACAACCGTGAGATAAAACTAGAATGGCTTGATTCAGAAGAGATAGAGAGCGGTGAGGATGACAAGCTTAGACAAGTCCAAGGCATAATCGTACCTGGCGGCTTTGGCTATCGAGGAATTGAGGGCATGATAAAAGCTGCCAATTTCGCTAGAGAAAAAGAAATCCCTTACCTTGGCTTATGTCTAGGAATGCATACCATGGTCATCGAACTTGGACGCCATGTTTTCCATACTGAAAAGGTAAATTCTACTGAATTTGATACGGATACTGCTTATCCCGTGATTGACCTCCTCCCCGAACAGCACGGTATAAGCCAAAAGGGAGGAACCATGAGGCTGGGGACTTATCCCTGCAAGTTAGTAGCGGGAACGAAAGCAGCCCAGGCTTATGGCAGCGAAGTTACTTACGAGAGGCATCGCCATCGCTTTGAATTCAACAACTCTTTTCGCCAACAACTGGGAGAGGCCGGGCTTATAACTAGCGGCCTATCTCCAAACGGGGAGCTGGTGGAGATTGCTGAGCTTGAAGGCCATCCCTGGATGCTTGCTTGCCAATTCCACCCTGAGTTTAAATCTCGCCCCGATTCCCCACACCCATTATTCATGGATTTTATTGGAGCAGCGGAAAAAATACTTGTTGAAGGTGCCCAAACGAGCTTGCCGCTGAATTAGGGAAAATGGAATTATTCTTAGATACTGCTAATATAGAACACATCCGCCATGGGGTGAGACTGGGAGTAATCAGTGGAGTAACTACAAATCCCAGTATCATATCTCGAGAAGGTCAAGTTGATTACCAGAATTTGGTCAAGGAAATCTGCTCCATTGTTCCCGGTCCTGTATCCACTGAAGTTCTGAGTCGGGATGCCCCCGGAATGGTAGCTGAAGCCAGAGAAATAGCTAAGTGGGCGAAGAATATCGTGGTCAAGATACCCGCTAACCTAGAAGGAGTGGAGGCTACCTCAGTGCTGTCTAAGGAAAACATAAAGGTGAATTTTACCTTGTGCTTCTCCCTAAACCAGGCTTTGTTGGGGGCAGCAGCAGGAGCTACCTTTGTCAGTCCTTTCGTAGGCAGGCTTGATGACATTGGTGAGGATGGCATGGAAGTGGTGGCTGATATCGTAGAATATTTTGACTACTATCAGCTATCTACTCAAGTTATAGCTGCTAGTATCAGGCATCCTCAACATTGCCTGACAGCAGCTAAAGTCGGGGCACATATTGCCACCGTACCCTATAAAGTGCTACTACAAATGATACAGCACCCCCTTACTGATATTGGCGTTGAACGTTTCTTGGATGATTGGAAGAGAGTCATGGGAGAAAAGATTGAGAGGTTCCCGACAAAATCATAGATGTTGCCGGGTGGAGGGGGTTGGGAAATAGTAGTGGGTGCTTAAGGAGAGGTATTATGTTAAGTATAACGCAACTGGAAAATAAAACTCGTGATGAGCTTGAAGCTCTAGCTAAGGAGTGTGGCATCAGTGGCTATTCCGCCTTAAAGAAACCTGACCTTGCCCTCCATATTCTCAAATCGCAAGCAGAACAACAGGGGAATTTGCTCATAACTGGTGTCCTGGAGACCATGAATGAGGGCTATGGCTTCCTGCGCCAGGATACTTTCCTGCGTGGTGCCAATGATGTTTATGTCTCAAATTCTCAGATTCGCCGCTTCAACTTAAGAGATGGCGATTATATCTGTGGGCAAGCTAGACCTCCTAAGGAAAGTGAGAAATATTATGGCTTGCTTCGAGTGGAAAGTATCAATAAGCTTGACCCTGAACTAGCAAGAACACGGCGCCATTTCAGTTCACTGACGCCCATTTTCCCCAACAAGCTCATCAATCTGGAAACGAACTCAAACGATTTATCTACCCGTCTAATTAACTTAGTGGCACCTATAGGCAGGGGACAAAGAGGGCTTATCGTATCACCACCTAAGGCAGGGAAAACTGTACTTCTTAAGAAAATTGCCAATGCCATCACCACGAACTACAACAACGACATCCATCTTATAATCTGCCTCATCGGAGAGAGACCTGAGGAGGTTACCGATATGAAGAGGTCGGTGAAGGCTGAGGTTATAGCTGCTACCTTTGATGAACCAGTAGAAGGCCAGACCAAGGTTGCCGAATTAGCGCTGGAGAGAGCCAAAAGGTTAGTAGAAACAGACAAGGATGTGGTTATCCTGCTTGATGGCATTACCAGGCTCACTCGAGCTTACAATTTAGCGATGCCTGCTAGCGGGCGTACCTTATCAGGTGGTATAGATTCAGCAGCCTTACACCCTCCCAAGCGCTTCTTTGGCACTGCCCGCAATACCGATGAGGGCGGTAGCCTGACCATCATCGCTACTTGTCTGGTGGATACAGGCAGCCGCATGGATGACCTCATATATGAAGAGTTTAAGGGAACAGG
>CAZQDF010000240.1:0-2773 GCA_964592065.1 uncultured Dehalococcoidales bacterium
GATTTCCGGCGCAAAGCCATGGTGCACGAGCTTCTACACATGAGGTATCCAAATCACGGCAAGATGTTCAATGTGATGCTTGAGACATATCTCCGAAGAGAAGGGGTAGATGCTAAGAGCACTAATGGAGGAGGCAGTTGAGAGGAGGCGAAATCCGACTGAACCTCTTTCCCTTATCCACGCAGGAATTTCAATTTACGGTGTGGCGAAAACAGAAGATATCGTTGAGCGAGCCGCCTATTGCCGTCTGGTGAGAGGGTCCCACCGTGTGACCAGCCTCTCGAAGGAGATTTCCGGGAACTTTTCTTTGAATATCTGGTAGTAATATGTTTCTGCTTCAGACTTCAGCGGCATGCCGGACTCAGACCTGGTCTGGCGGTCATATCTGGAGCCTTTTCTGGCTCTCTGCCCAATCAACTGGGTAAGTTGCGCTGAGCCAGCCCCTGAGGCGAATGGCTGCTTTACTCTATCCAACACATGGTCAGGCAGCAGGCCAGCGAAGGCTTTCCTTAAAATCCACTTCTCAACTTTTTCCTTGCCATGCACCTTCCAGGCCATAGGAATTTTGGAACAAAATGCAGTGACTTTTCCGTCCAGGAAAGGAGGACGATATTCCAGTGATTGGGCTGACATCATCCGGTCGAGCCTCTGAAGTCCCGTATGGTAGGCATTGCCAATCAGGTCTTCGGTAAGCTGAAGAAACTCCGCCTCGTCCTTTGCCTCTTTCAGCTCATGGTAACCACCGAGGAACTCATCAGCACCTTCACCGCAGAGGACACAGTTGGTATGCTGGGCAGCCAGCCTGGCGGCGAAATAATTAGCTACTGCCCCATATACACAATCCTCATCGAATGACTCCAGGTAATAGATGGCCTGAGGCAACGCCTGCTCTATTTCTGTCTCACCGTAGATATACTCATGATGCTCAGTATCCAGGTATTGCGCCATCTCCCGTGCTCGTTTCAGGTCCTCAGAGTTATTTATCCCGGTACCTACGGTGAACGTCTTCAGGTCAGACTGAAATTCCTTTGCCAGGCAAGCGACAACGCTTGAGTCCAGACCACCACTGAGCAGGACACCACCAACATTGCCGTCCTTCAGCCGCGTTCCTACAGCCTCCCGCAGTAAGTCAGCGAGAATACGAGCCGCCTCATCGGGACTGTCATATTCGGGGACCGAGTACTGTAAGCTGTTGAACGGATGGGGCCCTTGCTTTTGAGTGTAGACGTGACCCGGAGGCAGTTCTACAACCTCGTTGCATAGACCCACAAGGGCTTTTGCCTCTGAGGCAAAGTAGAGATTGCCATCCTCATGGCCATAGAATAGCGGCCGCATGCCTATGGGGTCTCTGGCTAGTATGAGCTCATCCTCAGTGGCCAGAGCAAAGGCGAAGTCTCCGTCTAAGCGTTCCACAAATCCAGGGCCGAACCTGCTATAGAGGTCAATCAGGAGGTCTGCTTCAAGTAGCTGAGGCTCACCTTCGCAGTGCAGATGCCCATCTATTATTGCGGCGGTGCCAGCCACCTGTGAGTGTGTTCTTCCTGAGTGCTTCGCCTCTGAGGGTAAAACGCGGCATCCAAGGGCTATTCTTTTGCCCTGCTGCAGCCACTCGTCCGCAGGTCCCCGGTGGCGCAGCCTGCCCAACATCAACTCCAGGGGGGCCTTGCTGCCTGAGCTAGTTCCTGCTATTCCCGCCATAGATATGTCCTTCTTATAAAGCCGCTGCTTTCATAATTTTTGTGGCTTATTTCACAACCTCAAAGATGGCTACCAGACCATGTCCGCATCCCAGCCCTTTCTGAAGCGACATCTCCAGCTCCCTGAGGCAGTAGGCCAACTGCGGCTCGACCAGGCTAGTCCTGGGCGTTCCTATTTTCATACCAGATGCCGTTCTCGCTACGTTCTTCATGGCACCGAGTGACCTCCTGAGCGGTAATGGCGTCTCTGGCAGAGCTTCCGGAGGCTTACTTTCTCCAAATAGCGCTCTGGTATAAGTTACCAGGTGATTCCAGCAGACAGCGAGTCTGTGATAATACGCATTCACCTCAGCGAAGCCATCTCCGGGAACATAGTGCACCAGTGCTTCATCGAGGTTAGTGCACTGATTTGGTTCAAAAAGAGAATTGACCAGGTGGCGCAGAGGTTGACAGTGCACATTATACTCAGCTGTATCCATATGTCGCCCCACAAGCGAAGACCGGTCAGCCAGCTTCCGCAGCGTAATTATCTCCCCGACATTCCTTCTGACTTGCCGATAGATTTGTAGAGCCTCTTTGCGTCCCATAATTCTAAGTGGAAAATGAGCCAGCTCCTGCTGCTTCTCCCCTCCACCATTCGAGTAGATATAAGAGATGGCATAGTCCATCCACTGGTTATGCTCAAAATCCATTGTCCACAGTGTTTGCCACTCATAGGCGAAGCGCCCCAGCCAGTCAAGCATGATGATGGCTCCATCTTTGCTATGCCTGGCGATGTTGCTCAAAAGCTCTACGGTCTGCTGGTCAGTGTTGTGGGATAGAGTTCCATAGTTGGCTAAATACAATTCGCAGGGCTCCTCGTTAGAGAAATCATGGTCGTTGAAACTCGACTGGACGAAGGTCACATTTGGTCTGTCACCATAGATGGACTGCGCCTGTTCCAGCATTCCCTCATTTATATCGATTCCTTTGTAAGACTCGAGCATATCAGGTTCTATAACCTTTGTGTTATGCTCTGAAAGTAAGGAACCGCTGTTGCTTATGCTGGTGATGAATTCCAGGCCATCTCCGCTGCC
>CAZQDF010000241.1:0-2756 GCA_964592065.1 uncultured Dehalococcoidales bacterium
ATCCTCCATTCACCTAAAGACAGGAAAGCGGGACAGAGGAGACTACATTAGGTTACTTACTATCTTTCTCCTTTTTCTTAGCCGATATTGTGACCTTCTTTGGTTTAACTTCGGGGGCTTTGGGAAGGCCAATCTCAAGGACTCCATCTTCAAAACTGGCATCAATCTTTTTGGCATCTACGTTAGGGGGCACAGCTACCGAGCGGGAGAAACTACCAAAAGAACGCTCACAGCAGTAGTAGTCTTCTTCTTTGACCTCGCTCTCAGCCTTTCGCTCCCCTTTGATGGTCAACGTGTCACCGACAACCGAGATATCTATGTCTTCTTCCTTCATCCCGGGGAGTTCAGCCTTCACCACAAACTTATCCTCTTTCTCAAACACCTCTATGGCCGGTGCCCACCCCATCTCCATCGTAGGGATGCGCCTCCACACTGAGGGTAGAAACGACCGACCAAAGATATCCTGAAATCGCCGTTCCATCTCCTCTAGCTCGCTGAATGGTCTCCAGGGAATTAGTCCCCTCCCCGGTCTCCATCTTTCCATTACCATAGTTCACCTCCTGGTAGCTTATTATCTCAACTGAGGTCCCGCTTCCCAGACCTCTAAATGGCATATTGACAAATAATGCACAGCATATTTTACTACAAACAAGAATTGCTGCTCAATGGTTCCCTTAACATAATGCCTCTTCCCACCTTTAGGACTTCTGGTCACCTCGAATTCCGATAGTTACCTCCTTGAGAGGGATATCTTTGCTAGCTAACTGCATTGCCTGTTTTTAAGCACATTTCCTACTCCACACGCTTGAATTGGCTGCCGGGAGCACCACACATAGGACAGTGCTTGGGAGCTTCTCCGGCGACAGTATAGCCGCATACCGGGCAGATGAAGTAAGGCTCATCTTTTAGCTGCTCTCCTGCCTCAAGGTCTTTAAGTGCCTTCTGGTACAGGTCGTGATGAATCTTCTCTACTCCAATGGCATATTCAAAGCTAGTCCGAGCCTCCATATTTTTTTCTGAGGCAGCCTGCCTAGTGAACTCGGGATACATTTCCTTGAATTCATACTCTTCCCCACTGATGGCAGCCATCAGATTATCCTTGGTTGACCCAATGCCACCCATAGCCTCAAGATGATTGTAGGCATGAACCGTCTCCGCCTCGGCTACAGCCCGAAATAGCCTGGCTATCTGTGGATGACCTTCCTTTTCCGCTTTCTCAGCAAAGAATAAGTATTTTCGGTTGGCTTGGCTTTCCCCAGCAAAAGCTGATTGTAAATTTTCCTGTGTGTTGCCCACTTTGTACCTCCTTTATTAAATGATGTAATTACAGTATTTCCCATTTCAGATGGTCTGGGTTTGTTAAACCCCTGCTTGAATTATTTACGAATATAACCCGTTTCCATATTTCATTTCCTCCTTTCTTTAGTTCACTGCTCTAAATAAGGTACCGCTTCCCAGCCCTCCAGGCGATATATTGACAAAGATTACAAAACACGTTTTACCAAAAGCAGGAGGTGCCGCCCAACGGTTCCCTTAACATAATGCCTCTTCTTGCCTTTAGGACTTTCGGGCACCTTTAATCCCTATAGTTACCTCCTTAAGGGGAATATCTTTGCCCCCTAACTGCATTGCTTGTTTCACCATATAGACCAGTCCCGCACAACAAGGCACCTCCATGTGCACCACGGTCAGGCTCTTTAAGGATGAATGGCTCACAATATCGGTCAGCTTCTTCAAGTGAGCCTGGAAGTCATCCAGTTTGGTACAGGCAACCAATACCGTACGGTCTTTTATGAAGTCCTGATGAAAGCCAGCATAGGCGAAGGGAACGCAGTCTGCAGCCAACACCATGTCAGCTCCTTTAAGAAAAGAGGCTGTCGGAGGAACAAGGACAAGCTGGACCGGCCAGTGACCGAGCATTGATGGCTGACCTGTCACCTCTCCTGGGGAACTTCCTGTTGACTCTTCTCTCTCAAACTGGGTAACTGTAGTCGAGGGACAACCACAGGGAAGCTCTTCCATAATATGCTTCTTCTCCTCCAGGTGGAGCTTCATCGCCTCCTCATCAAACTTCTCAGCGGCTCTCTCCTCAATAGTGATGGCTCCCTGGGGGCATTCCCCAAAGCAGGTACCAAGACCATCACAATATTTCTCGCTAACGAGCTTTGCCTTGCCATCGACAATCTGAAGAGCCCCCTCAGCGCAGGCTGGCACGCAGAGACCACAGCCGTTACACTTCTCTTCGTCAATTCTGATGATTTTTCTCATGGTTTTCGTTGTCATCTCACACTTCCGCTAACGGTTGACTAACGGCAGATTCGTAATTATTCGCTGCCGTTCAAATATTTTTATCTTTGATAAGTCTTATACTTTTAGAAGCAAGGAGTTGTCTTTTCTACTGAAGCCATCTCGGGTTCATCAGAGAAGGGTTATCATAAATGTTAAGGGAAACAACCCAACTGGCAACTAACGATCTTTATATCTAGCTTGTTCGCAGCTTCACCAACTTGTCTGGGGGGTGACTTTCAGCTTCCTGGCTATCTTGAACGCTACCGCGCAAGGGAGCCTGCCGTCAACCAAAGATGCTTCTAGTTCTTCTTCCAGTGTCCTGTTCATATGCCTACCTTTAACCTCCCTAGTGAAATCCAAGCGTTGTCTCCGCCATAGGGATCACTCCCTATTACCCTCCCCCTTTAACTCCTTCCACCTCTCCTCTCCCAGGCATTGGCGGGCTGAAGCGCACCAATCAATGCAAG
>CAZQDF010000242.1:0-2755 GCA_964592065.1 uncultured Dehalococcoidales bacterium
AAGCTACGAAATGAAGAGGAGCAATAAGCACTCCTCCACCAACACATAAGACATTTCCAAAATTGTTTATCTCGGAGGGATTTCCAAGGGGACCGACTAAATCCAAAATCTTGTCTCCTTTCGAGAAATTTCCCAGTTTCTTAGTGCTCTTGCCCACTTCGTTAAAAACCAGCCTCAAGATTCCCTTGGATATATCAATACCTGCGATTGTGAGTGGAAATCTTTCCCCCCTTTCATCTATGCGCAAGATCACAAAATTACCTGGTTTTGCCTTTGCTGCTATTTCCGGAGCATAAATATCAAAAAGTTTTATTTTTGGAGCAAGTTCCTTTTTAACTACAATGTTATTCATCGATGCTAGCCTCTCTAATTAATCCGAACCTGAAAGCGATGCTATCTT
The DNA here is from genome assembly GCA_964592065.1 of uncultured Dehalococcoidales bacterium. GTDB lineage: Bacteria > Chloroflexota > Dehalococcoidia > GIF9 > AB-539-J10 > JAFGBN01. The sequence continues at coordinate 401 of CAZQDF010000242.1, forward strand.
TGAGGTGAAAGAATCCAATTTTGAGTCAAAGCTACTTATATATCTTGGCGATGTCTTGAAAACCTCAAATCTATCCTTGAGATTTAGCTTCTGTAACATTCTTTCTAGGGCTAAAATGTTTCCTTCCGCTATTCCTCTACCTTCTTCAAGCTTACAATCTTCATCTCGGCAAACAACTGCCAAAACTCCATCGAAGCCTGAAAGGAGAGCGTCTAGGACGTGAACCGGGTCTAATGAATTGAAACAGGGAATCTCAATAATGATAGCATTATCTGTGACAAAGTTATCTTTAGCGTTATCTAAGGCAGAAAACTCAGCCCATTGGCAGCAAAAAACAAGGATACTCGGTGAAACTCCCTTGGCTTTTAGTTTCCTCGCTTCAACTCTGTGTTTTTGAATTGTTTGGGATAAAGGCTCATATTCAAAGCCCTTGACTTGGATAGCTGAATGTGGACAGACAAGGGCACAGGCACCGCAGCCTTTACATAAGCCATAATCTATTTGAGGTGTGGCTAGTTGCTGAGCTTCAATAGCATCACAAGGGCATATGAATTCGCACTTGTCACAACCAACACATTTTTCGGTGTCATATATTGCCTGCAAGGGATTTTTAATGATCCCTAATGTGTCTTTTCCATAGCCAAATTGCTCTAGCAAAATTTTTAGTAGCTGCACCCTGCGGATGTTGAGCTCGCTGCCTCTTTTGAATCGGCAAAATTTCTCATCACACTGAACAGCGATGATTTTATTTATACCTATGGATAATGCCTTCAAATAAAATTCCGGTGAAAGTCGCCCTACACATGGCACTCGAAAAGAGACAAGCTCCTTCACGTCTTGTTCCTTCAGCACAGGCAACATTTCTCCTGATGGTGGACTGCTTCCACGGCACATCACCGCTAAAGTCCTGGCCCCTAAAGCCTTCATTTCTTCTTCAATATGGTCAATCAATAACTTTTCATCATAGTAAGCTAATTCTATGGCATGTGCCGGGCATGTGCTAGCACACAGTCCACAAAGCTGACATTTTTCCACCTGTACACTAACCTTGTCCCTATTTGCGTCAAATGATACAGCTTCAAAGGGGCATACTGAACAGCATAACCCACATCTGCTGCAGTAATCCTCGTTAAGCTCTATCGCAGTTGCCTCTTCTATCAATCCTCGTCACCTTTCCCAGAACATCCATGACTCCTTAACGCTTCGCCCACCCTTTCCAATCCTGTTGAACTGCCCTATTATAGAAGAAATTTAGCTTTCTGGAAACCCATATCACTGTGGGGGTCCATAAGGATGCTATCACCAGCATTACGCAAAGCTAATTTCGTTGTGGTGGTCCGTACTTCCATAAAAACGATGGCCACATTTCCCTCTCTTTTATCCCAATCAGCAATGGTTAGCGGAATTTGCTCTCCCCTTTTGTCGCTTTCGACAATTACAAATTGCCCCGGCTGAGCTTTCTTGGCTTCCTCAGGCGCTTCAGCTTAAACAGATGAATATTTGGAGCTAGGCCTTCTAGGGCTAAAATCCTGTACACTTTTAACTTGCTGAGGGTAGCTGCTTACAAAAGCGAGCAATTATGGCATAACCTATTGAATCCGCAGCTTCATGTTGTTACACTGGTTTACAAAATGCCTGAACTGCCCGAAGTGGAGACAATTAAAAATGAACTTTTGCCTTGGGTGGCGGGGTAAAGCTTCGCTCAAGCCACTATCTTTGACGCCGATTTAGTGCCCGGAATTTCAATTGAGGAATTTCGTCATGCGTTAATTGGGCGCTCAATACAGCGCCTTGAGCGCCAAGGGAAATACCTCATCTTTAATTTGGGTAGCCAGGCGCTAATCATGCACTTTAGTGTTAAATCCCAAAGGGATTGACCGCTGTGCCACCAGCGGCTTTTTCGTTTTTCCAATAGCATGCAGTCCCCGATACCATCAACCATTATGGGATTGGGGCTGATGGTGGTCTAGGGGAGTTAGGGAGGCTGTGGAGAGAATAGCTATAAATACCCCGATGCAAGGCATATCGGCCCACATTATTAAGGTTGCCATGCTCAACCTACATCGGGAAATGAAAGAACGCAACCTCAAAAGCAAGATGCTCCTGCAAATTCACGATGAATTGATTTTTGAGGTACCTGAGGAAGAAATAGAAAAAATGAAATTATGGGTTACCGAGTTTATGCCCCAAGCTATAAAGCTCTCTGTGCGCCCTCAAAAATAGATAGCAAGACAGGCAAAAATTGGGGAGAACTGGCGTAAAAGCCTTTATTTAATTGATATGGGAGGGAGGCAGGGCGGCGAAATTTGGAGACGGAGAGGGCATTTCAGGCACCGCTCAGCTTCCGCAATTGCC
>CAZQDF010000243.1:0-2754 GCA_964592065.1 uncultured Dehalococcoidales bacterium
CTCAAGATGGCGTGTCTACCGATTCCACCACCTCGGCATGGCAGGGGCGGCAGGATTCGAACCCACGACCTGCGGTTTTGGAGACCGCTGCTCTACCAACTGAGCTACACCCCTACTTCAATACGGGATACAGACTGCAAAGAGTCAAAGAGTTTTCTGGGTGCTGGCTGGGATGGTATTAGTAAACAATCACGGAAAACTGACTCCCAAAGGCACTGGCAAATGCTGAAGACGACTTACTCCTCCTTCTCAGACCATTTCTTGGACCATCTACCACGTCGGGCGAATTGGACTCCCCAAAGGAAAACACCAAAACCAGCGAAAAAAATACCCAAACCGCCTGCTGTTCCCCATCCTAGTATGTCACCCATGTCTTGTACCTCCTTTTTGCTACTCTCCCCTCAATGACTACTCTACCACAATTTACGAGAAAAATTAACTAATACCCCTGGGGCGACTCGAACGCCCGACACGCGGTTTAGGAAACCGCTGCTCTATCCTCTGAGCTACAGGGGCACACTCACCACTCGCCATATTTACGCCGCAGTATTGCCATAGCTATGAAACCGCAAGCCATGCCGATGAAAAGTGCGGCTGGCAGGAAATGCAATCCTATGCCGAGTCCAAGACCGAGAAACAAACACGCTGCGAAGGCTAGTCCGCTAACTCCCTTTCTTTGCTTGGGTTCTTCCTCTCCCATCTTATCGGACATCTTTGCTACTTCCTCTTAAGTATATCCAAGAATCCCTTGTTGTAGGGAAATCCTCGATAGAGCACTTCACAGGGAAATTTATCACAATCCTTAAGACAATAGCCAACTTTGCTGTTAAAGGCACACTCAAGTACCGGGCAAGTAAACCCTAACTTGGACTTCTGTATATCCAGCTTCTGTGCTGCGCCTTCGTCGTTGCCGGCAACGCAGCCCACACACTCCTTTGACAAAATAGCTGCGCACCTCACAAGCTATGCCACGAGTCCCTGTTCTCATAACTTATTCTTTTGCTTCTATCAGCTCTATCAGCGTCCCACAGGCAGACTTGGGATGAATAAATATATAGGCAACCGAACCTTTCCCTATTGGGATATCTGGACTTTTGTATTCTACAGGTTCTTCAGGTATGAACTTCACTCCCTTTTGCTTCAGCCTATTAACCATCTCTTTCAAATTGGTGACTCTAAAGGCAAAATGATTTAATCCCTCGCCCTTACTCTCAATAAACTTTGCTACTACCCCTTCAGGACTTGTCGACTGGATGAATTGGAGTTGAGTCCCTGCTATCCTTTCAGACTTCACCTTGATTTTTTCATGTGCTAATTCCCATCCAGTCTCAAATTTCATGCCAAATAAATCCCCGAACAGGGCTGCTGCCCTTTCCACATCCTCTACAGCAATTACTACCTCTTCTATATTATTTACAACTGGCTCTTGCACTTTATAACCCCTTTTTCTCTGGAAGAGGTAGGGTTGCAATAGGTAGAACTTTTGAACTGGCTTTCAGTCTTAGCATTTGACCAGCCGCTACCATTGCCAATAATTGTAGCAATAAAGCTCCTGACCAGCAACTAGCAGGTAACATCCGGGACAATTGTTAGCTATTCGACAAAGCAAGCTTTTGTTATCTCGTATGTGACCTATAGCTGCCAAACAGGTTGAAGCTGCTGGAAGTCAATCAAACCGCTTTCAGCTATGTTTTCAATCTCAATTCCGACCTCAACAGCTGCTGCCACGGGATTGAGACCGCCGAGTTGAACAACACCAAACCTGTTCAAGGCTACTGGAATCTGGCAAACTGGCTCACTGGTATTACCTAGAGCATATACTCCACCAATGCCAACTTCCTTGAGCACGGCTATCTTTTCTTCGACGACTTGTCTAGCTGGTGCCGGCATGGTACGAAAAACACCCAGTATTTTACCACTCCCTGTCCTGGACGCTTCACCAGCGCTTGTCATTCTAGCCCGGATGAATTGCTCTGAGGGATCGAGTGATGTACCGGCATAGTCGACTATAGCTATGAAGCGCCTTGGCCTTGAGTTTCTAACTTCCAGCACACCCCCAAATCTGAACTCGGTCGGGACACCGGCCTTGAGAAGCACGCCATTTATCACTACGCTACAGACGGTAGCCAAGCCAATCTTACCACTCGGCACGACTATCGACCCCAGTCTCTCGCCTTCTGACGCTGTGGCCACCAAATCGCTTACGCATATGCCAGCTTTGAAGGCATCCTTCATAGCTGATAATGCCTTCTTGAACTTATCCTTGGCGATAAGTGATGTATTTATTGATAATTGGCCAGTACGTTTTTCCGGGTCAAAAGTAGTCTGGAAGGCTAACATCTCCAGCTTCTCGCGCACGAAACCCAGGTGCAGAGGGGCTAGCGCTTCCTTGACCTCTTGTTGCCCTTCTGCGGTAACCATCCTACCATCTCGGCCCACCGATTGCGTATAGCCTCGTTCATCGGCTATCCTCAGGTGATATCTAACCGCCCTCTCGCTTAAGAAAACTCCTTCGCGTTCAAGCCTGCGGGCAATGGTGATTGACCCGAGGGGTTCCGATGACTCGCTTAAGACTTTGAGGATAGATATTAATTTGCTTTCTGCATCTGAGCCGATAACTTGTTCCATTTAGAACTTCTTGCGCTCCCAAATAAGACTCATAATCATTATACCACCTGTACTCTAAGAACAGAATAGCGTGTGCTGGCTGACGACATAGGTAACACTTGTCCAGGGATTTTAGCAAGTTCTTTT
>CAZQDF010000244.1:0-2752 GCA_964592065.1 uncultured Dehalococcoidales bacterium
GCGGATGTAAAGGGAAACGCGGCTAATCCTTTTGACCGCATCGCTGAACTTCATGAAAAGACGGGTATTCAGCATGTACCATCAGCAATAGTTAATTTTCTAAATGGCTCAGTTATGCGCAGCGAACTAATTAAAGGAGATACTGACAAGCCTGTTATGTCTATTTGCGTGCAGGAAGCTATGCTTCCTGCCAGAGCCCTTGAGGGCCAGATGTTTGACGGCTTAACCATAGCCAAAGGGGGAAAATACTTCTGCTTTTTTGCTCAGTTACATGTAGGTAAGGAGAGCATTACAAGGGAAAATATGCCAACTTTTGTGAATGCTGTGGCCAGTCTGGGAGCTAAGGAGGTAGTCTTTTTGCACGATGAGTGCCATGCTGCAGCAACCAAAATTGCGCCAGACTATGGCATTGAGGTGCCTTTTAAGTCTATTCACATTGTCGAATATATGTTGAACTATCTTAAAAAACATCAGAATGATATTACCAGAATCAATAAAAAGATTGCCTGTCATCGCAACTGCTCATCACGATACATCTCGGCGGAGATAGAACCCATGCTAGATGAACTCTTTGAATTGATTGGTGTGGAGCGAGTAGCCAGGAAATATGACCGTGATAAAGGACTTTGTTGCACCTTTGCTTTTGCCCCTTTTATGCCCGAGAAGGCGGAGGAGGTGCGCGAGATGAATGTTATCGATGCCGAGGAGCACGGAGCTGAAGCTATGGTATTTCTCTGCCCTTGGTGCTGGCGTATTCTAGCTGGGGAATGTGAAGAGCATGGCTTATCACCAATTTTCATAACTGACCTTTGTCGCATAGCTCTAGGCGAAAAGAAACTTTTCTAGCTAGGCCTTTAGAAACGTCAATATTGACTAAAACCTTATATAAGAGCCGTGGGCGGATTGAGTGCGGTTAATATGGAACTTAAGAGACTTTGCCTGAGGTGCCATGGTACGAGGTTGAACTAGAGCATCTCACTGCATGAAGCCGGATGATAGAAAGACTAGTGAAAAAGGAGGAAATATGAAAATTGCGCGTTTTCAGTGGCAGGACAAGGTGCATTGGGGTATCCTCGAGAATAATACAGTATTCTCCCTGGTTGGTAACCTTTACAGCGAATTCGAGAAGGGAAAAGAGCTGTGCCAGCTCAAGGATGTCAGGTTGCTGGCGCCGGCAGAGCCCAGCATAACAGTGGCTTGTGGGATGAACTATATGGACCATCTCAAAGAGATGGGCAGGCCTGTATCGCAGGAGCCAGTGCTGTTCTTCAAGCCAGCCAACACTGTAATTGGCCCCGAGGATGATATTGTCTATCCGGCTGTGGGGCAAGATCTTCGCTACGAGGCAGAGCTGTGTTGCATCATGAAGCAGGAAGCCAAGAATGTTCCCGAGGAAAAAGCCCTGAGCTATGTTTTGGGCTACACTTGTGGCAACGACCTCACGCTTATGGATCTGCTCGAAAAAGATGGACGTACCACCAGAGCCAAAGGTTTTGATACTTCGGGGCCATTGGGACCGTTCCTCGTCACTGGCATCAACCCCCATAACCTCGCCATCAAAGGCAGAGTAAACGGCAAAACAATACAGGACAGCAATACCAGTCGCATGCTATTCAACATCGAGAAGCTCATCAGCTACATCTCAGCCTTTCTAACTCTTCGCCCTGGGGATGTGATCTGGACGGGAACCCCCAAGGGAGGGGCCTACCCGGTCAAAATAGGTGACATAATAGAGGTTGAGATCGAGGGTATTGGCATTCTCAAAAATAAGGTTGTGGCCCCGAACTAGGCCCGCGGCGGAGAAAGCTAGATAACTTAGCTGTGTGAGGGTTATTGCTGGACAAGAAGCCATTTTGTTGCCTTTAAGGGACACATGAATTAAGACAAAGGGTGAACCATGAACCCATACCACTATGCCAGGAGTGAGGCAAGCTTCAACCTAAGGACGAAAGAAACAAAATCGGAATGGTCGCGATATTCGGTTAAATTCCCCACAGCATACGCCACACCTCCTGAGGAAAGTCGAATCGCACTGGGAGAGTACTTTCGCCCATTACGGGCGACCAATGCCCCTTTGGTTATCCTCATTCATGGTCTGGGAGACCTTAGTGTAGTCCCGTGCAAACTTCTAGCAAGAACGCTAATCAACAAGGGGGTAGCCTGTTTTATTTTATACCTGGTATTCCATTCCAGCCGCATGTCAGAAACTGTAAGAAAGCGAATGCCTGCCCTCAGTTCTGAGGAATGGTTTGAGGGCTATCGCGTTTCAGTTATTGAAGTGCGCCAGGTACTGGATTGGGTGTGCAGCAGGCCAGAGATAAATCGCGAGCAAATAGCAGTGATGGGCATAAGCCTTGGCGGTTTTATTTCTGCCATAGCGATGGGTATAGACGAACGCCTCAGGGCTGGCGTGTTTATCGCCATGGGAGGAAATTCCGAAGTAATCACCTGGAAGAGTAAGGCTGACACCTTCAGGGAAGGGTCTATTTGTACTGAGGCAGAATGCCGGCAGGCACACACATACTACCCAAAATATCTTGCTGAGGTGGCTGAAAGAGGGTTTGAGAATGTTATTCCCTTTAAGCAATGTTTCCTCACCGACACCATGACTTTTGCTCATCGCCTTCGAAACCGCCCGATATTGATGATTAACGCGCTTTGGGACAAGTACATCCCTAGGCAAGCTACACTTGAATTTTGGGAGGCATGTGGCAAGCCTGCTATCACCTGGCTTCCGGCTGGCCACGCGAGC
>CAZQDF010000245.1:0-2738 GCA_964592065.1 uncultured Dehalococcoidales bacterium
AAGAACTTGCTAAAATCCCTGGACAAGTGTTACCTATGTGGTCAGCCAGCACAGAGATGTGACTTAATTTATGGCGGATGATATAATAAAGTAAGAATGACTCAAGTGTATGTTCGGGAGTTATTGAGGGGTGTGGTGGAGACCTTGCTGCTTATTATTATCGACATATTACCTGTGCATGGTTACCAAATCGCTAAAGAGCTAAACAAAAGAAGCCATGGTTACTTTAACTTTAACGGGAGCACAATCTATTCTGCATTGCGGAGGTTAGAGGATGAGGGACTTGTCTTGAGTTCGTGGCAGCAGGTGACTCGAAAGCAAGATCGCCGTTACTACGAAATAACTGGAAAAGGTCGTCAGATCTTGGCTGAGAAATTGGCGGAATTGCAAAGGTTCTATCACGCAACAAGTAGAATCATAAGCAATATTGACTCGAATTCAGAAACGGCGGAAAAGAAATAGAAATCCATATCTTGGGAGCTCATGGTATTGAGGCTGGGGGGATGTGGTTAAGCTCTCTGCTAATCGATGAAGCCTTAGTTATAGATGTTGGCGGGCTTACTTCTGCTCTTTCTTTAGCACAGCAAGAGAAAATTAAAACTGTGTTGCTCAGTCATCACCACTTTGATCATACTCGGGATCTAATTATTCTAGGTGCTAATGTTGACTCCTGGCGAGGCTAGGTTGATGTTTATGCCCTGCAGCACACCCTTGATGTGCTTATTTCTTGCCTCCTTGAGGGCAAGAAGTATGTCAATTTTCTTGAATATCCTGATAAAAAGAAACCAGCCCTCTTGCTTAGTGCCATTGAGCCCTATACGGAGAGCAATCATTGGGAGATACGAGATTTTACCACTGCCAGTAAGGCATTCCGTGCCTACTCTCGGCTATCAGATTACCTCTTCAGAGGGAAAAGCTCTTTTTTATACTGGCGATACTGGCCCTGGGATATCTGCCTGCTGGGAATATATTTCACCTCAATTGCTTATCACTGAAGTTGCTGGCCCTAATAAGTTTGAAGATTGGCTGAACCACGTTGGCCATCTTTCAGCTAACCTTCTCAAAAAAGAGCTTGTTCAATTTAGCAAACTCAAGGGATGTTTACCCCGCGTGACCGCTATTCATATGGCGCTCCCATATGAAAGTGAGATTAGAGGAAAGGTGGCTCAGGTAGCTGAAGAACTGGGAGCTGACATAAGTCTGGGATACGAAGATATGAAGGTGACTGTTTAATAGGGTTCTTCTAGCTAGAACTGAGTTATTACCTCTAGCCCGTCTAGCAGAGACCGCGATTTAACAGTTTGGGCATTTCCCATCACCGCTAGTTCTGATTTCAGGTAGCCAAGCAAATCAGTTTTAACCGCTTCTCTTGTTCTCTCCACTGCCTTGTTTAATTGCTTTGCTCGGCTATTTCCATGCATCACCTGGATAACGCCGTTAACTCCCCAGAGCAGACCTCCACCATCACTCTTGTTCTTGGTTATTTTAGTAAACGAAGCCATCTGGTCGAGCAGTTTCTTAACTGGCCCAGCTAATGGCAGATTGCTCAACTTGCCCTTTAGCCACGCGACAACATAGTACCCCAGACTTTCATAGAACTTCATCAGCACATTGCCTATAGTACCATCACAAACAATGACGTTAGCCTGACCGCTAAGGATATCATTGCCTTCTACATTGCCAATAAAATTCAAGTTGCTGCTTTGAAGGAGTGAATAGCTCTCTTGGATTAACTTGCTGCCTTTGCCTTCTTCAACTCCAATGCTTAGCAGGGCCACTTTAGGATTGGGAACGTTCAGTAATTTCCTGGCATAAACAGAGCCTATAATGGCAAACGATAGTAGCTGGTTCGGCTTGCAATCAACGTTGGCCCCGCCATCTACAAGAACTGTATTTGGAGCAAGGCCGACGAGAGGTGCACAGACCACAGGGCGATCTATCCCTGGTATCATACCGAGAAACCTGATAGCACTGACAGATGCCGCCCCAGTGGGGCCGGCACTGACTAGAGCATCTGCTTCCCCTGTTTGTATTAATTTTGTTGCTACAGCTATAGAGGCATTGGGCCTGCCGCGAATAGCGAAGGCAGGATGCTCACCCTCCTTGATGGCCTCATCAGCCCTAACACAAGTAATAGGGAGATGGTAGGCATCGTACTTGGCTAGTTCCCTTTCCAAGATATCTAACGGCCCAACCAGTATAATTTCTGTGTTTTCCTTTTTGGCACTTATCACTGCCCCCTTAATTATCTCCTCAGGGGCATAGTCACCACCCATAGCATCCACTGCTATTCTCACTAAGCTCCCGTCATTAGATGCCAAAAATACGTACCTCCCTTTTAAACCTCATGCTGTTGCTAATGTTCAACTGCTACCTCACACACAGCCATCTTGCCCTTCCCTAATTGTCATTTCTCGAATTGCAGTGGCATATTATATATCTTTTCGTATCAAGTAAAGCAATACTTACGGGGCATGCCTGAGGAGTTTTGCCAAGTGTAGGCAGAACGCAGCCATTGAAACAAGTGACGCCTGTTAAAGCCTGAATTCCCTGACGACATTCACACCCTTTGATACTGGAATTGTGTCAATAACTGGTGCCATAGCAAAAATATGCTATGGCACCAGTAGTTCTGTCTAGCCTACCTTTGGCAGTTCAGACAACGCGGCTTCCACCATCTCCTTGGGGTATTCATAATCTATGAGTTTACCCGATAGGTAAGCATCATAAGCAGCCAT
>CAZQDF010000246.1:0-2729 GCA_964592065.1 uncultured Dehalococcoidales bacterium
GAGGCTGGGGGATAAACCCTTACCCTAACTCTTTTCACCGCAGCCATACCATTAAAGAAGCGATAGGTCTTTTCGAACAAGGGGAGGACTCCCAGGCTAGGTCTCTCGCTGGCCGCGTTACAGCCAAGCGTAAAATGGGCAAGATGACCTTTCTTGATATTCATGATGGCTCGGGAAAGATGCAGCTCTCTTTTCGCTACAACCTCCTTAGTCAAGAGAAATACAAATTTCTCCAGGAAATTGACATTGGCGATATCATCGGAGCCCAAGGGAAACTTTTTCGAACAAGAACAGGGGAGGTCACCCTAGAAGTAGCTGATTTTACTATGTTATGTAAATCTCTTCGCCCATTGCCAGAGAAATGGCATGGCTTGGTTGATGCAGAAAAGCGCTATCGGCAGAGGTATCTTGACCTCATTTCTAGGGAAGAGAGTAGAAGCATATTTATGCTGCGCAGCCGTATCATCACCGCTATAAGAGATTTTTTAAATAGCCAAGACTTCATGGAAGTGGAGACGCCGGTGCTCCAGCCACAGCCTGGTGGAGCGCTAGCACGCCCTTTTGTCACTCATCATCATGCTCTTGATGAACACCTCTACCTGCGCATTGCCCTGGAGCTTCACCTCAAGAGATTGATAATAGGCGGCTTGGATAAAGTCTATGAAATGGGGCGTGCCTTCCGTAATGAAGGCATTTCTACCAAACATAACCCCGAATTCACCTTGCTTGAATGCTATCAAGCTTACAGTGACTATAATGATATGATGGAATTAGTTGAGGAGATGACTTGCCATATTGCTCAGGAAGTTCTAGGTGGTACCACAATTACTCATGGTGCTGAAACTATTGACCTTACTCCTCCTTGGCGGAGGCTCTATCTGCGCCAGGCAATAAAGGACCACTGTGGCATTGATTTCGAAGATTATCCTGATGTTGCTTCTTTAAGATCGAGGATGGCAGAGCTGGGAATGGATGTTGATATCAGTAAAGAGAGAGGCAGACTGATAGATGAATTAATCTCCACTTTTCTTGAGCCAAATCTTGTTCAGCCAACCTTTCTCCTAGATTATCCCGTGGAGATGTCGCCTTTGGCTAAGAGGAAGCAAGGCAATGACCACTTGGTAGAGAGGTTTGAGACATTTATTGGGGGCATGGAAATTGCCAATGCCTTTACCGAGCTCAATGACCCCGTGGACCAGAGAGAGCGCTTCCGCCGTCAACTGGAACTAGGGAGTGGAGGCTACACCATACCAATAGATAAAACCGATCTGGCAAAAGCAGCAATTGAATCAGGTGAGGAAGTAGATACGGAAGTCGAGGTTGCTGATGAAGATTTTCTTCAAGCTTTAGAATACGGAATGCCGCCTACTGGAGGCCTGGGAATAGGAATTGACCGCCTGGTGATGTTGCTCACTGGCCAACAATCCGTTCGTGAAGTGATACTTTTCCCTCAATTAAAGACAAAGCCGGAGCCCTGACTGCGAATGAAGTGAAAAGGAAGGAATGAATGCTTGATATCAGGCTTATCCGTGAAAACCCTGAGCTTGCTCGCCAGGAGTTGGAGAAGAGAGGCGATACGGCAAAGTTGGAGAGCATTGTTGAGGTTGATGGACACTACCGAAATTTGCTTCATCAAGTGGAAGAGCTACGGGCCCAGCATAACAAGGTAAGTAAGCAACTGGGGAAAACTAGGGAGAAGCCTCCTCAGCTTATTGCTGAGATGAGGCAGACAGGAGAGAAAATATCCTCTCTGCAACAGGAAACCAGCCAAATTAAGATCAAGCTTGAGTCCTTACTGCTAGAATTACCCAACATACCTCACCCCAGTGTGCCTTTGGGGGAAAATGAGAATGACAACACTGTAGTGCGTAGTTGGGGTGAGCCGAAGGATTTCCCCTTCAAACCGCTGCCCCATTGGGAATTGGGGAGGGGATTAGACATAATAGATTTCCCAAGAGGAGTAAAGCTCTCGGGGAGCCGATTTTACGTTCTTAAAGGATTGGGGGCACATCTTCAGCGGGCGCTAATCTCGTTTATGCTTGATTTGCATGTAAAAGAGCATGGCTATAAAGAAATTTATCCTCCTTTTATGGTAAGGCGAGAATGCATGGTAGGCTCAGGAAATTTGCCCAAGTTCGGTGATAATCTATATCATGATGACGAGGATGACTTCTGGTTTATACCCACGGCGGAGGTACCGTTAACTAACCTTCATCGGGATGAAATATTAGATGTGAATAGCTTGCCTATTTATTATGTTGCTTACACTGCTTGTTTCCGACGCGAAAAGATGGCTGCAGGGAAAGATACCCGAGGTATCAAGAGAGGACATCAGTTCGACAAAGTTGAACTTTATAAGGTTACCGAACCAGAAAACTCCGACGCAGAGCTGGAAAAGCTGGTAGCTGATGCTGAGGATGTATGCCGCAAATTAGATATACCCTACCGCGTGGTGCAACTATGTACTGGCGACCTTGGTTTTGCTGCCTGCAAAACATACGATGTTGAAATGTGGGCACCCGGTTGTGATGAGTGGCTCGAGGTTAGTTCCTGTAGCAGTTGCAGCGACTTTCAGGCAAGGCGAGCTAACATCCGATATCGCCCTGAGCCTGGTGCTAGACCGCGCCTTGTTCACACGCTCAATGGCTCAGGACTGGCTTTGCCTCGGGTCTTCATCGCCGTGCTGGAGAACTATCAACAAGCTGATGGCACTGTATTAATACCAGAGG
>CAZQDF010000247.1:0-2684 GCA_964592065.1 uncultured Dehalococcoidales bacterium
TCGAACCCTGAACCTGCTGATTAAGAGTCAGCTGCTCTTCCAATTGAGCTAGCGGCCCAGCCCGGTAATAATGTTATCACTGGAAGGGCTGGAGAGACAAGCTTAAAAAACAAATCCCCTCCTGCCTTTAGAGCAGGAGGGGATTTGTCATCCTCTAAGCAATTAAACTATGGCATAAGCTACCTGAACGTTGATGGTGAGCTTCAATTCTCCGGGACTTATAGGAGTTTCAGGTGCAGCGGGAACGGCCATCCCGACGTCATATGAAACTCTGGTAGTAGATGGCGAATAGACAGCGCCCTCAGAAACATAGGTGGGCTTACCCAGTTTAACGCCAGTTAAATCAGCCAATTGCTCTGCTTTGTTTTTAGCATCTTCAATCGCTTTGGCCCGCGCTTCCTCATAATATGGCTCTGTGTCATCTACAGCAAAGCTTATGTTCTGAATTCTGGTGTAGTCACCGCCAGCTTTAACTACGGCGTCTGTGACAACACCAGCTTCATCTACCTTCCTTATCTTAGCTGTCACCATATTGCTTACCCGATAGCCAATAATTTCCTCCTTATCCTCGCGCTCGAGCCATCTTGTTATGGGATAGATACTGAATCGCTGCGTCTGGATATCCTTTTCATCTATGCCATTGTCTTTTAATGTCTCCATCACCTTATCCATGGCCTCGTTTGCCTGCGCTTGAGCTTCAGCCACCGTATCCTTTTGGGCCTCAATACCCAGACTGAGTGTGGCTATATCGGGAATTGCCATTGCCTCTCCCTGGCCAGTAACCCACACCCCAGTATTCTGCTGCACCGACACAGGGATGGTCACCTGCCCATCTCCCCGGGCACAACCAACAGTGCCTAATGCCAACGCTACTATTAAACAAGGAATTAACCACCGAGCCTGTTTCATTTAAGCCTCCTTTCATAAAAACATCTGCTACTCATTATAACGAACAAATTAGCTTTTGGTTTATTCCCAGTGATAGAATAGCCTTGATAAATGAGAGGGTTTCGTGAAATCGGCATAGTCATCCTCATAGCCCTGGCTATCTTCGCTCTTCTTCGAGTTACTGTGCAAGGCTACACCGTGCAGTATTCCTGCATGCTGCCAAACATCGAAGACGGTGAATGGATTATGGCAAATAAAGCAAGTTATTTTTTCTCAAACCCTGAACGTGGAGAGGTGATTATCTTTGATCCACCACATAACTCTCAGTTCCCTTATATCAAGCGGGTTATTGGCTTGCCTGGTGAAACCGTAGAGATTAAAGATGGCAAGGTTTTTATCAACGATATCCCTATAAATGAGGAATATATTAAGGAGCCCCCACGTTACACTATGCCACCCCAAAAAATCCCCACGGATGAATACTTTGTCCTCGGCGATAATCGCAACAATGCCAATGATTCACATACGGGCTGGACTGCATCACGCGAGAGATTCATTGGCAAGGCCTGGTTTGTTTACTGGCCACCAGGCAAGTGGAAAGTGGTGAAACATTACAGCTACCCTGAGTTGACTGGAACGGGCGGACAAGAGGCAACTAATTTGCAGCCCAATTGGAGTGTAACTTGAGCGATGAAATATTGAAGATGTTCAAAGCAAGCGGAGCGATAAAGGAAGGCCATTTCCTTCTCACCTCAGGGCTGCACTCGCCGGTTTACTGGGAGAAATTCCGCATCCTCCAGTATCCACACTACACTGCGAAGCTGTGCCAAGCTATTGCTGAGCATTTTAAAGGCCAGAAGGTAGACTTAGTCGCAGGACCAACCACTGGCGGCATTATTCTGGCTTTTGAAACTGCCCGACAACTGGGAGTGAGGAGCATTTTTGCAGAAAAAATGGGAGATGTGAGAATCTTCCGACGCGATTTCGAAATCGCGTCTGGCGAACACGTCCTTATCGTCGATGACATCCTAACCACGGGAGGCTCGATAAGAGAGACGATAAGCGCTGTAGATAGCCTTGGTGGACTTGTCATCGGAGTTGGAGTGCTTATCAACCGCAGTCCAAAAGAGATAGATGTTGGCATGCCCCTTTTCAGCTGTCTTCACGTCCCCACCACAGTCTACTCACCTGAGGAATGTCCCCTATGCGCCGCTAATATCCCTTTAATCAAGCCCGGTGGTCAAAGCTAGTTTGCTTGACACTAAAGTAAGGAAACCTTAGAATATTCATCGAGCCGAGGTAGCTCAGGTGGTAGAGCAGCGGACTGAAAATCCGCGTGTCAGCAGTTCGACTCTGCTCCTCGGCACTGGTTAGTATATATGCCGAAGTGGCGGAATGGTAGACGCGGCAGTCTCAAAAACTGTTGGGAGGCAACTCCCGTGTCGGTTCGAGTCCGACCTTCGGCACTATATGATATAATGCCGAGTTGTGTAGCGGTAGCACGGAGGACTTTGGATCCTTAAGCCCTGGTTCGAATCCAGGCTCGGCAGCGAATCAGTTTGATCTTTTGAAAAAGGAAGTTTCTCAAGGTGAGCGTTCCTCGGTAGCTCAATGGTAGAGCGGACGGCTGTTAACCGTAAGGTTGTAGGTTCGAGTCCTGCCCGGGGAGCTTGATAAATATAATTCATATAAGGAGCTAAGATGGTAAAAATCACGGATGAAATGAAAGAGGTTTCCCTGAAAAGTCAAGGATGGGCACTGGCAACGGTAAGTAAGGAAGGAATCCCCAATGTCAT
>CAZQDF010000248.1:0-2684 GCA_964592065.1 uncultured Dehalococcoidales bacterium
TCCTGATAATCTGGTTGGGGTCTATTATGAACACGCACCTGACAGTCTCGGTCTTGCTCTGACCGGGGTGAATCATACCGTAGGCCAGAGAGACCTCCTTGCTCAGATCAGCGACAATAGGGAAGGGTATCTTTACCCCGGTTTTCTCCTCTACGTTGCGCACCCAGGCGATATGAGAAGAGGTGCTGTCAACACTCAGCCCAAGAAGCTCTACACCACGTTTTTGCAATTCGGGAAAGATTTCAGCGAAAGCTATGAACTCAGTGGTGCATACCGGGGTGAAATCCGCCGGGTGGGAAAACAGAATCAGCCAGGTTCCCTTAAAATCCTCCAGCTTGAGCATTCCATGAGTGGTTACTGCTTCAAAAGCTGGTGCTGGTTCACCTATCCTCGGCATACGATTTATTTGTTCCGTTACTTCTTCCATGTTATACCTCCTCTGTTTTTTACTTCTCCTATACTATGAACTTACTTGCCTAGTCTACATATTAACCTCCATTCCATTAGACTTCTATACAGTTTTCCCACAAACCATGTATGTTGCAATAGGCGAGGGCACAGAAGGATTTAAATTGCTCTAGCGGCACCTGAAACCTCACGTTGGGATTGACATAAGAGGGCGCAAAGGCAGAACGCCCCAGGTTCACTACCTGCCCATCTTTTTTTACTCCATAAAGCTCTATCCAGGCAATATGATGTTCTACGGTATTGGGATGAGTCACTTCTTTTCCAACTACTACATGGACAATGTCTGCGCCTGCCTCACCCCTCCCCTTGCCAACCTCGATTGTCGGGACATGTTTTTCCTTCCCCTCAGCCTCTTTGCTTTTTAGGATGTCTCCAAATTTCATTTTCTTACCTCCTTAGTTAAGATTACTTAGTCCTTTTTCTTTGCTTCCCTCACACGCTGAGCCACCAGCCTGGGATCGTAATGGTCGGGACCTCCACACTCAGGAATATAGCAGGTAGCATTTATAAAGGTACATTTGACATGGCAACTGGGGCATATGTCTGGCGGTGTCTCAGCCTTAAAAACATAGTTACATTCACTGCACATCCAGTAATTCACATCTTTCTCCTTTCTAAGAATCATTTCTTCTAGGCTCCTTGCTTCTTAGAATATCTTCTACCTTCGTTCCAGTTATACGGATTGCAGCCCTATCAAGTTTCTTGGAGTTGGTTTTATCAGCCGTTGCCCGGAATAAAGTTAGATGCTAGACTTAGTTCCAGCAGGCCTGATCATTAGTATTGGTACATGGGAAGACCGTAATAACTTGTCAGCCACGCTGCCAAATACCCAGCGACTTATGCCAGAGCGACCGTGCGTGGCAATGGCGATAATGTCCACTGCGTTCTTTTTAGCGAATTCCATAATGGTTTCGGCAGCTCTGCCTACTAATACTTCTGAGCTGACATTAAGTCCCTCCGAGCTAAGCTGAGATTGTACTTTCGCAACATATCCTTCTGCTGCTTTCACGCTGGCATTTTGCAATGGAGTAAAGTCGATGCTTCCTGCTACCAAGCTAGAAGGAGGCTCTACAACCTCTAAGAGTACCACCTCCCCTATATTACACCCTTTGGCTATTTCTTGCGCATGAGGTAAGACACATTCTGCTAGCTCTGACCCATCAAGGGGAATAAGTACCCTTTGATACATTTCACTACCTCCTTTCTGCTTTTCTTCTTTCCTCTTCTATTAGACATTTACTTAGTTCACATATTACCAACCTCCTCACTTCTGAGATTCTCTTATTTTTTCAGCGATTGCTTTTCCGAATTCCTGGCATTGCTCTAAGCCGCGCTGACTCGGTCGGCGCAGCATTTTCAACCCCGGCTCTATTACATTCATTCCGAAGATGTGCTTCATGGTATCGGTCATCATCTGGACGGATTCGCCGCTCCATCCATAGGAGCCAAAAGCTGCTCCGGCCTTTCCCTTCAAATCTGCCTTCTCCATTTGGAAAAGAAATGTCTTCATTGGACCTATAAGGTCATGATGATACGTTGGAGCGCCAAGAATCACGGCATCCGCATCTGCAAGATCGTCTACCTTTGCATTTACGGTTCTTTTCGAGAGAACATCGACTCCTGCTTCTTTTATCCCCTTCTCAACCGCCTTCGCCATCATCCCCGTATTACCACTTCTGGTTTCATAAATTATTATTGCTTTAGACATTTTTGCTTCCTCCTTCCAGCAAAATACTATCAAGCAAAGCCATGCGCTCTGTGCTTTTCTGCAATTGTGTTAGCCAGGTTATCCAGAGCCTTGAAATCCGCTTCTTTGGGGAATCCTTTGCTGATTACAGGGTCTAGCACCTCCACTTTTAGGTTTGGAATCATCCCACTGAGCTGTTCCACAGCCTTGCTGCCCCAGCCATAGGAGCCAATAATAGAGACAAACTGGAGGTTAGGCTTTAGGGCGTTGGCCAGGAGTGCAGCATAAGCAACATTGGGATGTGGACCAAGCAAAACAGTAGACGTGCCAATGACCAAAGTGGCTGCATCCACCAATGCCATCGCCAGTTTCCCGATATCGGTTACGGCAAGTTCAAACTGTTTCACCGTCACGCCTCTCTCGGCTAAAGCTCCAACAAGGTATTCCACCATCCTTTGAGTACTGCCATGCATTGAGATATAGGGCAGTACCACGATGTTTTTTGGTTCGTCGAATGCCCAGCTATGAT
>CAZQDF010000249.1:0-2658 GCA_964592065.1 uncultured Dehalococcoidales bacterium
AAGTATAATGAGACTATAGCCACCTGGCTGGGCAATGATGACTAAAGATGTGCGGCACTTAAAGCTTCTGTAGACAAAGAGGAGGAACATAGATGAGGATTAGTATTCTCGCTCAATTCCCCGACCCTGAGGATATGAGTATGTCTAAAGCTGGCTACAGACACATATTATCACTGAGTAAGATACTATCTGAAGATAACGAAGTTACACTTCATAGGGTCCATAGATCCGAATCGAACGTTAGATTACATAATTGTACGGTCACTCAAACATATTCGTTAAATCCACTAAAAAGGCTAATAGATCTGACCCGCAGGATATTTGAACAAAGGAAAATGATTGATTTGCTTATTGTCCATAATCCAACAATATTTGCTATTCCGGTAGTGCTGCTAAAAATGGTAATGCCATTTCCTGTTGTAGTAGATTATACAGATAGACAGACTACCCCTACCTATGCACGAAGTAAACTAGTGCGCTTTATTTCTTACTTTAGCGAAAATCTATTTTTATTGACGATGGAGAACTGGCTTGTTGAGTCCCCTGACCTGGAAAATAATGTTAGAAAAGTCAGAGGAAAACGTAATATCATGTCCTACAATGCGTTGGTCTCAGAACCGCCTCCTTCAAATGGGAGAGTAAAGTCACTACCATTTGAAATAGATCCTAATAAAATCAATATTGCCTACACAGGAGCACTTCTTTTTGACCATGGAGTGGATATCTTGATTGATGCTGTTAGTGAGCTTCCGTTAGATGAGTTTCATCTCTATGTAACCGGCTATGGTCCAATGAAACCTGCTCTTGAGGACAAGATAAAAGATAAAAATCTATCCTCAAGCGCAACTATTGCTTTCCTTAGTAACGAGGTATTCGACAATTTTCTAATCAAAATGGATATATTAGTAATCCCGTCCCGAGATACCGACATAATAAGGCAGATCGGCTTTCCAAGTAAAATTCTTAGTTATATGTGGGCGGGCAAAGTGATTGTAGCCACTAGTACTGCCTGCATGAGAGATTTACTTGAAGATGGTAAGACCGCCATACTAGTCAAACCCGGTAGCAAAGAAGCATTAAGAGACACCCTTATGGAGCTAGCGGCTAGCAAGGACAAAAGACATATAATAGGGCTAAATGCCAGAAAATACTTTGATGATAATTTCAGTCCAGAGGCCGTTAAATCCAGACTTAATGAGTTCCTACTCAATGTTGTCAAGCGTAATATGGATTGAAGTGCTGACTTAAGCTAACTAAATGGTAGTGTCCCGAATGTGGTGGAAAAGTGGATCGGTATATCCTACCCTATAGGAAAGCCAAATAATCAAAAAGGGAGGATATACCGATGGAGAAAGGATACCACAAGGGACAGGAATTGACCATGGCAAACCTGGGGCTATCATTGGAGGAACTAAATGGCCAGCCACTGGAACTGCTAGCTCGTGAAGGAGCAAGGCTGGTACTGAGCGTAGCCCTGGAGGAGGAAGTGGCTGATTACCTGGGACGCCAGCGATACGAGCGTAATCAAGGCTGTCGCCGTGGCTATCGTAATGGTCACCGTGATAGGCAAATAAGCTGTGGCGCTGGTGAGATTGAAGTAGCCATGCCCCGTATTTCAGATGCCAAAGAGGTCTTTCATTCCCAGTTTATCGAGGCTTGGCAGCGCCGTAGTAAGCTCCTAGAAGAGACGATCCCACTTTTATATGTTGAGGGGCTGTCAACGCGGGATTTCCGACGAGCATTAGCACCGTTATGGGGAAAGAGTGGACTCTCCCGCTCTAGTGTCTCACGGGCAAATAAAGCTCTTAAGGAAGCCTTCAACAACTGGCGTTGTCGGGACCTATCCCTAGAGGAGATAGTTTACCTCTTCCTGGATGGCATCTACCTGGGGGTAAGGGGTAACAGCCGGCAGAAAGAAGCTGTATTGGTAGCCCATGGCATCAATCGTGAAGGGAAGCGGGTAGTCCTGCACCTGAGCCTTGGGGTCAGGGAGGGTACTGAGTCGTGGAAGGGAGTGCTAAATGACCTGGTGGAGCGCGGGCTAGAATCGCCCCAGCTTATTATTACCGATGGTAACCCGGGGCTGCTCAAAGCGATAAATGATATCTGGCCTGAGGTTCCCCGGCAGCGCTGTGCTGTCCATCGTATTCGGAATGTGCTGGCGAGGGTACCCAAGAAGAGGCAGGATGAAGCTAGAAAAGCCCTGCATCGTATCTTCTACGCTGCCTGTCTTGACGATGCCCGGGATGAAGCCAGGCAGTTTCTGTCTCGCTACCAGAGAGAGTTTCCCTCTGCCGCTGAGACCTTAGCCAAGTACCTTGAGGAATGCCTTACCTTCTACCGCTTTCCCGAGCGTCACTGGAAACATGTCCGTACCAGCAATGTCATCGAGCGAGTCTTCAAGGAGGTTAAGAGAAGGACTAAAGTGATAGGCCGTTTCCCGAACGAGACCTCAGCTCTGGTGATGGTTTTCAGTATTCTGGATGAGGAGAGGTTGAAGTGGCAGAAAGTCAGGATGAGAGCTGACGATATCGCCTGGATAGAGGAGGCATCAAAGGCACTGGAGCAAGAGCCAATCAAACTGGAATTCTTAGAGGAAGCATTGGTTGCTTAAAAGGATTGACTGAGATGGCAGGAGGGTATAGGATATGGCTAGAT
>CAZQDF010000250.1:0-2654 GCA_964592065.1 uncultured Dehalococcoidales bacterium
CGATAGAAAGTTTGAGGGGAGATGTCGAAGTGACGACAGGTGAGACGGGCATTGTAATCATGAGAGTTGTAGTAATCAAACCATCTTAACCTCTGCCTGGCTTGTTTTGATAGCTTGGGGATTACTCGCCAGGCGTCTATATCCCGGCATTGTGCAATAAACATTCATAGTGCCGCTATTATAGAGCCCCTTCATAATCCATATATGTGTCTCTCATCTATCTGAACTAGGTCAGACCTTAGCTTCCTCCAGAGCCGTGAAGATTTCCTGATTCAAAAGCTCGTCCCGTAGCTTTCCATGAAATGATTCGATATACCCGTTTTGCCAGGGGCTACCATGTTCTATAAACAAAGTCTTCACACCCAGGCGGTTAAGCCATCTTCTCGCTGCTTTAGCGGTAAACTCTGGACCGTTATCGGAAGGTATATGCTCCAGAATACCAGGAAAAATAGAAAGGCGAAACAAGAGATTAATCACATCCTGATTTTTGATCTTGCAGGCTACCAGAATGGCCAAACATTCCCAGCCATATCTATCAATCATATTCAGTATTTTGAAGGCTTTGCTATTAGCCGTTCGCTGTATTATGAAATCGTAGCTCTACACATGATCCTTATACTCCGGCATGAGCCGGACACAGAATCCGCCATTAAGCCATAGTCTACTCCGTTTGAGTTGTTTCTTTGGCACCTTGAGCCCTTCCTTTCTCTAGATTCTTTCTACCCTTTTGTAGTTCACTCTCCACCCATGCTTATTATTTAGTAAGGCCGTTATCCTTCGATAACCATACCTTCCATACTTCGCCACCAAGGCAATAATATCATTAGTAAGCTGCTGCTCATCGCATGGTGGCGATAGATTGCGGCGTTGAGTAGCCCTGGCTTGCTCCAATGCCTTACACGCCCGTCTTTCCCAGACCGCCAACTTCTGAGATACTTGTAACACCATCTTATGTCTCCTTGATGGGCTTAGAAGTTTCCCTGTGAGGCTTCCTTGAGAATAGCATTATCTAGAGATAGATTTGCTACCAGCTTCCCTAAACGGGAGTCCTTCTGTTCTAATTCCTTAAGCCGACGAGCTTGGTCGACTCTCATGCCGCCGTATTCCTTACATCAGCGATAGTAGGTATAGCCGCTAACCCCTATTCTTTTGCTGACAACGGCGATAGTAGCTCCCTGGCTGAGCAGGATCTCAGCTTCTCTGATCTTGTTGATGACCTATTCCGGTGCATATCCTTTCTCGGCCATCTGCTCCCCCTTTCACCAGGTTATAACTGGTATCGTTTTAGAGGGTCAGGTCAATGAACGTTTCCCGGAGCAGCATTGTAAGAAGGCACGAGAGATATTAGAGGAGCGAGGTTGGCCAGAGGAATATATACGTGCGGTCGTGTCTCATGGCTGGGGCCTATGCAGCGACGTTGAGCCACAGAGTAACATGGAGAAGACGTTGTATGCCGTTGACGAGTTAACGGGGCTTATCACAGCAGCAGCGCTAGTTCGGCCATCAAAGAGCGTGTCAGACATGGAGGCGAAGTCGGTGATGAAGAAATGGAAAGATAAGTCCTTTGCTGCCGGTATGAACCGCTCAGTGATTGAAAAGGGAGCTGCGATGTTGGGAGTGGAGCTGAGAGAACTGGGAAGCGACACAATTATGGGTATGCGCGAAGTAGCTGAAAAAATAGACCTATAAAGTTAAAACGCTGCACGGCGCTTTTTCGATTCCTTACACACTATATCCTCAAGCCAGCCTGATACCCCTCAGCAATAGCCTCGCGTATTTTCCGCGGCTCGACACAATCCCCAACAAGGTAAGCCTCGGATACTGTCCCCTTGACTTCCTGGTAAAGCTTTCTGTCGGGGATAAACCCCGCTGCTAGAACTATGGTGTCGGCTTCTATGGTTTTTCTCTCCCCTTCCTTGGTCGTAACCACAAGACATTCAGAAGTAACTTCGTCACATCTAATCTCAGTGAGCAGGGTAATACCCTTCTCCAAAAGCCTATCCAGAAAAACGGTTCTAAGGCAGGGGCCCACCATTAATGCCATCTCTGGAAGCATTTCCACCACGGTAACTTTCTTTCCCTTTTCAGCAAGAAACTCCGCTGTCTCGCAACCCACCAATCCCCCTCCAATTACTCCAACCTTATTTCCCACCTCCACCTTGCCCTCCAGAACATCCCTTGCCTGGACTACATGGGCCCTGTCCAGTCCCGGGATATCAGGAACCAGGGGGCTTGTCCCCACTGCCAGGACAACCGCTTCAGGCCTAAAGCTCTCAATCATAGCTGCCGTTACTTCTTTGCCCAATTCCACTTTGACATTAAGCTTCTTCAATTGCGTTTGTAGATATGCGGTCAGGGCCCCGATTCGGTCTTTATGCGGCGGGATGGCTGCCTGAATTAACTGCCCTCCCAACCTGGATTCTTTCTCCCAGAGCGTCACCTTGTGCCCTCTTAAAGACGCTACTCTGGCAGCTTCCATGCCAGCAGGACCACCACCAACCACAAGGACCTTCCTGGCTTGTTTCGCCGGGACAATCCTGTATTCTACCTCTCTTCCCAAAGCGGCGTTTACCTGGCATCTTATGCCTACTACGTCGGGAAAGAACAGGTCATCCCGGCATGCCATGCAGTATATACACGGCCTGATGTCCTCT
>CAZQDF010000251.1:0-2589 GCA_964592065.1 uncultured Dehalococcoidales bacterium
CTGCGTTCGCATCGCAGAGGTTGGGGGTTCGAATCCCCCTATCTCCACCAAGGGTCTCAATAGGTAGTACTTTTGAACTCGCTTTCAACCTGACTACTTAATCCTGTAATCTTGCTGATGATAATTGTAGCAATAAAGCACACAGCATATAAGCGAAAACAGGAATATGTTGTGAATGGGTCACAATCCTTCTAGCTGATGTTGATACTGCACATTACGATGAATTGTGTTCCAAATAGTTGCATAAACAAGGGCCGTAGCCGCCGGGAACAAAGCATTTTGCGAGGTTAACGTATAGGGGACAGGAAAGAATGAGCTGGCTTCTGAGAGACCCCTTGTGTGCCACGGTAACTGGGAGCTGACTATAATGTAATAAGCTCCCCCCGTCTTTCTTAAGGCTTCCGGTTGCGGCCTTTCAAGAAAAGCCATTTCTTGGTAGAATCATTTGTTGTACAAATGGGTTACTTCCTAGGCGTAGACATCGGCTCTGTCAATGTCAAGCTGTCGCTTATTGACGAAAGTGGAAAGATTGTTCAGCTTGATACTGAAAAAATAAGCACGGGCCCCAGAGCTGCGGTCTCTGCACTTGTCACTAGGTTGGGCCAAGTGTTCAATCTTGACCAGATTGTCGCCGCTGGCGTATCAGGTTCTGGCAAGGGCGTGATTCCCAAAGAGCTCGAATGGGCAGAGTACAGCAGCCCGCTGTCAATTGCTTCTGGACTGCTTCATTTCTATCCCGATGCCAAAACTATCGTACAAATTGGGGGGCAGACCACCCTTGTCATAGGGCTGGAAGACGGCTTGAGAAAGCCGTGGAAAGTGGCATCCAACTCTCTTTGTGCTGCCGGAACTGGAAGGTTTCTCGAGCAACAGGCATACAGGCTTAACATAGGCATAAAGGACTTCGCCAGTCTGGCACTGCAATGTGAGGGCAGCCCTCCTAGGATAGCTGCCAGATGCAGCGTCTTTGCCAAAACCGACATCATCCATCTGCAGCAGAAAGGAGCCTCGGTTGATGCGATGCTTTATGCGCTTTGCGAAAGCGTTGCCCGGATGGTTGCCTCTATTAAGAAGGGGGCTTTTGAGGAGCCGGTGTACTTTGTTGGTGGCGTTGCTGCCAATGCTGCTGTAGCAAAGGCTCTTAATGACGTGATCTCAGCAAGGAACAAGCATCAGGTACAGGTAGTTGTTCCTGAGAACCACCTTCATATCGAGTCCTTGGGGTCGGCTTTACTTTCAAGAGGAAAGACTTCACAGGGCGTTGTGCTATCTGAAACAGATGACCGTCAGCACCATTTGGAAATGCCCAGGCTCGACGTAGTTGCCACCCAGAATAGCAAGCCAGTCCGGAGTATAGAGAAAGAATGCACGGGCTACCTCGGGGTCGATATCGGCTCTACCAGCACCAAGGCGGTGATAGTTGATGAATCTGGCAGGATAGTCATAGGAAAACACTACCTGATGACCGCTGGAAGGCCTGTTGAAGCGATCAATGAAGTTTTCAGGAACCTGCTCGAGGATGGTGCGGACAAGGTCAAGATAGCCGGCGTAGGTATCACAGGTTCCGGCAGGTACTTGGTCGGCAGCTTCATCGGAGCGGACCTGATTAAGAACGAGATCACTGCACAGACAAGAGCTGGCGTAGAGCTGGACCCTGAAGCCGACATTATTGAAATCGGTGGCCAGGACTCCAAGCTTGTCATCAAGAGAAATGGTGTTGTCGTTGACTATCAGATGAACAAAGCATGCGCTGCTGGAACGGGAAGCTTCATTGATGAGCTGGCTGAAATGCTCGGTGTTAAAGTAACCAATGGTGAATTCGCCAGGATGGCATTCGAAGCACCCTATACTGTCGATCTGGGAACAAGATGTGCTGCTTTTATGGGTCAGGCGGTTGCCTCAGCTCAGCAGCAGGGCGTGCCCCTGGGGGTAATTACAGGTAGTCTTGCCAACTCCATAGCGAAGAACTATCTCTCCAAAGTGGTAGGTAACAAAAAACTGGGCGACAAGGTTATCCTCACTGGGGCCGTATTCTACAACGAGGCTATTATCTCCGCCTTTCATAAACAGCTTGAGGGAAAGACGCTAACTGTGCCGGAGCACAAAGAAATCAGCGGCGCAATAGGAGCAGCGCTTCTGGCAAAAGATGAAATGGCAGGAGGGGAATCGAAGTTCAAAGGCTTCCAGAAAGTTGTTGACAGTGAGTGCACTCTTACTACATTCACCTGCAAAGGATGCGACAATAACTGCACTATCACCCGGATGCAGACAGGCAATGAGCCATCTACCTTTTATGGCAGCAGATGTGACCGCTACGATAGCGTTGCCAGCCATGCAAAGAAAGAGACTTTCTTCGATAAGCGGGAACAGTTGCTCTTCCGGGAGTACAGGGAAGGTTCTGGTACCGGGCCCTCTGTAGGCGTTCCCAGGGCGCTGCTGGTATATGATTATGCCCCGCTACTTATCGGTTTTCTTAACGCACTTGATGTCAGGTGCGTCCTCTCCGGCCAGACCAACAAGGAAATCATGGAGAGGGCAATCGAGTTAAGTTACACTGACAGTTGTTTCCCTCTGAAGCTTCTCCATGGG
>CAZQDF010000252.1:0-2509 GCA_964592065.1 uncultured Dehalococcoidales bacterium
AGGCTATATACCGCAAAGGCAACTCTTTTGGCTACTGCTTCCCCATAGCCCTTCATATCACTTCCTCGCGGACCAAGCACTTTGTTAAGCAACTTATCCTCTCGTTGAAGACGTTTACCGTAGTCTTTAAGCCCTGCATCAACCACCGGGCCCAATCCCGCACTGCCATACAATTGCTCTGCTACTTGCGCTTCTTCCAGGCTCATTTTTTCCAGCTCAATTTCTTCTCTTTTTATTATTTGTCTTTCTTCCATTTTGTCGCCTCCTCCATTTATACTATTTTCATAGCTTCTCTGCCTCTCTTTTTTCGCCAGGGACAGAGCCCGTCTAATTATTCACCAGATAAATATATTATAATTATACTATGATATGAATAAAAAGTGTGTTAAGTTGGCAGGGAGGCGAATCGGAAAGTTTGGCTACGTACATAATATCGCTGCCTTATTCGATTCCATAGTTAAAGAGAGCAGAGGGGATATGGGCGTGCAAGGGAAGGAGTAAGAAAATGAAAAATAAATTTACCTGTAAAAAGTGTGGCAAAACTGGCGAGTCAGCTTGTTCAAAACAGCTTCCCTTTCTACATTGTTCTTGGTATAGAGATTATAAAGGCTTGCTACATGGTTGCCTTTATTGCCGGTCTTGTGGAGCGGTGTATGATACAATTGGGCCTTTCTTAGGAGCCATAAAGCTACTATTTGGAAGAATGGCTTCCAAAGTTATAGCTGTTTATGAATTTTCAGAATTTAAGAAGATAACAAAGATAAATAACCCCGATTTTCCGGGTCTTCGCTCAATGAATCCCTATATTATTAACGCTATGATAGAAGACGACAGATTGACAGAGGAAGAGGATGAAGACCTGACCGAAGAACCGACAGTAGATTTTCTACTAGAATGCTTAACAGATAATAATTTTATCGTCAGAAGGGAAGCGATAATAGCTCTAAGAAGATTTGAAGATAAGCGAGCAGTAAACCCACTAATAGAAGCATTGAGAGACAAAAACTGGGATGTAAGAAGAAACGCTGCAATTACTTTGGGTGAGATGGGAGACAGTAAGGCAATAGAACCGTTAAGTGAACTTTTAAGAAGAGAGGCTTGGGAGCATTTAGTCATAAAAGAGGCAACAATCGCTTTAGAAAAACTGAAGGGTAAAGGAGCGTAAACCAGAAAATATTTGTTTGGTCATTTGGGTATGCTATCTGACTTACCAAAAAATCGTGGTTTTATGAAAACATGAAAGGAGAAGAACTATGGAATCAGCTATAAAAGAACTGGAAGAAAAAGGAAAGACAGCCAAAGCAGCCTCGAGGAAGCTTGCTTTCCTCCCCACAGAAACGAAGAACAAGGCTTTGCTCAATGTCGCTGAAGCCCTTATCAATAAGAAGGACGAAATCCTGGCTGCCAACAAAATTGACTATGAAGAGGCTAAAGCTTCTGGCATGAGCGAGGCTATGCTTGATAGGCTTATGCTGTCGCCAGGTCGCCTGGAAGGCATAGCCCAGGACACAAAAACGGTGGCTGCGCTGCCTGACCCAGTGGGCGAGATATTTGAGATGCGAACTCTGCCCAATGGTTTGCAAATAGGCAGGAAACGAGTTCCTCTGGGAGTTATCGGGGCTGTATATGAGAGCCGCCCCAACGTCACCATAGACATATCAAGCTTATGCCTTAAATCGGGCAACGCCGTTATTCTCCGTGGGGGCAGGGAAGCGGTAAATTCCAACAGCGCGTTAGTCAAAGTAGCCCAAGAAGCCTGCTGTCAGGCTGGAGTGCCCCAGGGGGCAATTCAATTTGTTGAATCTACTGAAAGAGCTTTAGTCAATTATATGCTTAAAATGAAGGGGACAATTGACTTGATAATTCCCCGTGGTGGCCCCGGATTGATAAAGCTTATCTCAGAGAATGCCACCATGCCAGTAATTACTGGTGGAGTAGGTGTTTGTCACACCTATGTGGATAAGAGCGCCGACTTTGGCAAAGCCGTAGCCATTGTCTATAATGCCAAGGTGCAGCGCCCCACCGTATGCAATGCCCTGGATTGCATTTTGGTTCATAGCCGAATTGCTCAAGATTACTTGCCTGCCATTGCCAAGGAGTGGGCCAAGGCAGGCGTAGAAATGCATTGTGATGAGCGAGCTATGGCTATCCTTGAGCATTCTACTTCCTTGAGATTAGTTCCAGCAACCGAAGAAGATTGGGGGAAGGAATATCTATCATTAAGGGCGGCTATTAAAGTAGTTGATTCCCTGGATGAAGCCTTAGAGCATATCGAGAAATATGGTTCAGGGCACTCGGAAGCTATCGTCGCTGAGGATTATTCCGCGGCTATGAGATTCCTAAATGAGGTGGATGCTGCCTGTGTCTATGCCAACGCCAGCACCCGCTTCACCGATGGCAGCCAGTTTGGTTTGGGCGCCGAGATAGGTATAAGCACCCAGAAATTTCATGCCCGTGGCCCTATGGCTCTTAAAGAACTCACCAGTTACAAGTGGATTATCTTCGGCAC
>CAZQDF010000253.1:0-2504 GCA_964592065.1 uncultured Dehalococcoidales bacterium
TGCCCTGGCAAATGTGTCTATTGTCCCGGCTCTCCTGATGCCCCCAAGAGCTATACAGTGGAATCCCCGGCAGTTCTTCGAGCCAGGAAGTGTGACTTTGAGCCTAAAAAACAGGTGGAGTTCAGGCTTAATACTCTGGGTGATATGGGTCATGCTTTGGATAAGGTAGAGCTCATCATTATGGGAGGCACTTTCCTGGCTTATCCCAAGGGATACCAATATCAATTTATCAAGGATTGCTATGATGCCCTCAATGGCGTCCCCAGCTCCAACTTAGAGGAAGCTAAGGAGTTCAACGAGGCTGCTGAGCATCGCTGCGTGGGACTGTGCCTTGAAACCAGGCCTGACTTTTGTGGGGAGAAGGAGATAAAGCGTATGCTGGAGTTTGGTGCTACCAGGGTGGAGATTGGAGTGCAGACTTTGGATGATGATATCCATAGGCTGACGAAGAGAGGGCATGGAGTAGCCGAAGTTATCTCCGCTACCAGAAGACTAAGGGATTATGGCTTTAAAGTTTATTACCATTGGATGCCTGGTTTACCTGGGTCGACACCTGAGCATGATCTAGAGCTATCGCGGAAATTGTTTGATGATGAGCGCTTCCGACCTGATGGGCTCAAGCTTTACCCCACGCTGGTGGTTACAGGAAGCGAGTTAGAAAACTGGTATCGGGATGGTCGCTACCAATCTTATGGCAATGAGGAAATGATGGATTTACTTGTATATATCAAGGCCTTAATTCCCAAGTATGTCAGGATTCCACGGCTGATGCGGGATATCCCCAGCAAATTTATCATTGCGGGTAGCAAGGACTTGGCGCTGAGGGGGACTATCAGGAAGCGAATGAGCAAGCTAGGCATGCGATGTAATTGTATTCGCTGCCGAGAATATGGACATCGCTTGAGGGATGGCTGGGTGATTGGCAAGCCTCGTTTAACCAGGCTGGACTATGAAGCTTCTGAGGGGAAGGAGATTTTTCTTTCCTATGAGGATGCCAACGGGACTCTGTTTGGCTTATTGAGGCTGAGGGCAAACAATAATAACTCAGCTTTCATCAGGGAGTTGCACGTTTTTGGTTCTGAAGTTCCTTTGAGGGAAAGACTGGCACAGGCGGCTCAGCATAGAGGTTTAGGGGAAAAGTTGCTTCGAGAGGCGGAGAGAATTGCCACAGAGGAATTCAGGGCTGATAGATTATCGGTACTTAGCGGTGTTGGTGCTAGGGAATATTATCGTTCACTTGGTTATGAGTTAGAAGGTGCTTATATGGTCAAAGAGTTCAATTCTACGTCAATAAGTGTGAAACCGTGTCTCCATAGCCCAGGTTAGTTACCAATATCCTCATTCGGAAGTTATCCATGTTACAGTAGCCGTAAGCCATCCTCTTGATAGTTTTGATTCTGTTGTTTTTGCCCTCCACAAACCCATTGGTTATGCGGTAATCAAAATAGTTCAGTATCTCCTCTCTCCAATAGCAAACACATGGAGTAGCTCCTTGAACTCATATAAGGAGTCACTCACTATTTTCCTCTCCAGTAGCCTTAGCTTTTCCTCAGCCCTGCTCTTGTCTGTTTCCCTATACCATGCACTGAAGCTCTCCTTACAGGCTACAGAGAACAGCAGGTGTCTTTCAATAAACCATTATCTCCTCTCCAACACCTTTTGAACATTCTCCACACAAAACAGTGTAGAACCTTCCAGAATTACTGCTTGACAGGATTGTGGAGCCTGGAGCCAAACTAATTACTTCACTAAGTTCTTGTGATCTCAGTAATGAGTAGATACCCATTATAGTGAGCGAAATTACAAAATCAACACTACTACTTCATTATCCGCCACCAGATATAAAAGAAGAAACTTCGCCTATGGCCTCATTTATGAGGTTTTTGTAAGCAGCCATTAGCTTTTTGGTTAGCTGGCTTAGTTTGCCTGAACCAAGGGGCTTCCCAGCAAACCAGGTTAGAGGCATAATCTCAAGTATGGAATTAGTAACAAAGGACTCTTCGGCTTCACTTAGCTCCTTTAGCTCTACTTGTCTTTCTGCTGTCTTAATATTCCAAGCTCGAGCTATCTCCAGGACTGCTTCCCTGGTAATCCCGGGCAAGACGCCACTTTTTAAGGAAGGAGTAATCAATATTCCTTTACTCACCAGGAAAATGTTGCTGATGCTGCCTTCAGCCAGGTAACCCCGCTCATTAAGCATGATAGCTTCATCACACCCAGCCGTCTTGGCTTCCATTCTGGCTAGGATATTGTTCAGATAGCAAGTGGACTTTAATCGGGATAGAGGAGATTGGCTATCGCGATGTAGGGAGGATAGTACCGCTTTGAAACCTTGTTCGTATCTTTTGGGTGACAAGGGAACAAAAGTTTTGGCAGTGACCAAAACAGTGGGCGTAAAGCAGGTGCTGGGGTCGGGAGTCATGTCGCCTTCCCCGGCTGAAACGGTGAGCCTTAGGCGGGCATCCTTTAATTCGTTAGCCCTTAAAGTTTCCAGACAAGCAGTC
>CAZQDF010000254.1:0-2475 GCA_964592065.1 uncultured Dehalococcoidales bacterium
TTGATAAAAGAGTAGGACAGGGGAACTCTAACAGGATTTATGTTTTAAAGCCTGATGCGTATTCCGGCGTATCCGGACACCGGTTCCGGAATTATCCGGACAGTTGTTCCGGTAACATCCGGACACCTTGTCAGTTGATAAAATTCTACAGTAACAAACTTCTCTTTTCAATGAATTTATTTCTTTTTAGCATTATTACAAATCCTCTTTATTCTTTTCAGCCATAACCTGGCGCATTGATTTTTTTGAATCCAGTGGCAGTATATATGCATTGTGTATGACCCTGTCCATTATGGCATCTGCAATTGTGGGATCGGCAAAAAGATCATACCACCCGGAATGCTCAATCTGAGCCGATAGTATGGTGGTGTTCTTGTTATATCTGGCTTCAGTTATCTCAAGGATATCCCTGCTTTCTTCAACTGTATATGTTTTAAGTCCTATATCATCAAGGATAAGAACTCTAACCTTTTGAAGACCACTCATAAACTTTAAGTATTTTCCCTGGCTTCTTGCATCTTCTATTTCAAGAAGCAGCTCAGGAATCCTATAATATTTTACACTGTAGAGATGACGGCAGGCAGAGTTTCCCAGTGCGCATATTACATAGGACTTGCCGCTTCCGGTTTTTCCTGACACCACTACATTTAGCTTCTTTTCGATATAGGTACAGGTGGCTAGTGTCTGAATCGTCTTTTTATCAATGGTTCTATCCGGATTATATTTAATATCCTCAATACATGCGTCTATTGCAAAGGTGGCATCCCTTAATAGCCTTTTTATCCTGGCATTTCTCTTTTCCAGCCACTGCCTTTCAACCATAAGGGCAAATCTGTCCTCAAAGGATAACTCATTGAGCGAGCTATCAGGATCAGAAAGCATCTCTGCCATTATCTTTAGCTTCATGTCCTTTAGCTTTTCCATTGTTGGGCTACTAAGCATTTATACCACCTCCTGCGTAAGCACTTTTTCCTCTTAAGTTAGAATGGGCTACTATTCTACTTCTGCTTTTACCCTTTACTTTTTTTGATGTCTCCTGCTTAATTATCATCTTAAAATATTTATATGAGTATATTTTCATATCGAGGGCTTTTCTTGAAGCATTTTCCATAACATCGGATGGACAGTCTTTGGTATGGCTCATTATCGCCATGCATGCCCGGTATGCCTGGACGGGATACTTTCTGCTGGAAAGGACTTTTTTAACAAACTCTCCGGTAGCTGGCCCTATCTTATTTGCCCAGGAGATAAAGCGGTCACTACTCCAGCCTGAGACTGCCTTATGCTCTTCTGCCATATGCTCGGGCAATGTGGTGTATCGGCATCCCTTATTGTAGTTTCTTTTGTGTGCTGCTACCCTCTGGCTATCTACAAATACCTCTACTGCGTCTTTTGTTGCTCTTACAGAACAGGGGCTTCCTGCATAAGAGTATGGTGTGCTGTAGTAAAAATTTTCATATTCAACGTGATAGTTGTAGGCAACCCTTGCCTCTTTCCAGTCGCAGTATTCATACCTACCACCTGGAAGGGGCATAAGGGCTGGCTTATCTATCTTTTCAAAGGCTGCTAGTCTATTTCCTTCCATCTTTTGAAAGGGACGGCGTATAAACTTAGAAAGTTCAGCCGCTATGGCCTGGTTTATCTCATATACTGAGAAAAACTTCGTGTTTCTTAATGGTGCAAGTATTCTTCTTGAAACGTTACCCACCATATTTTCATCGGCGGCTTTATCTTTGGCTTTTCCCTGCCTCGCAGGAACTATTGCCGTACCGTAATGGTTTGCCATGTCACTATAGCTTCTGTTTAGAACCGGTTCGGTAACATCAGGGGTAATTACCGCTGTCTTCGTGTTATCCGGAATGGTCACCAGCGGCACTCCTCCGAAATACTCAAATGCTTTTATGTGGGCATCTATCCAGTTTGAAAGCTTTCTATCATCGTATGCATACACGAAGGGATATGCGCTTGCAGGAAGCACTGCAACAAATATGCATGCAGATCTAACCTCTCCTGTAATTATGTCTATATAGGGGATAACCTGACCCGCCCAGTCGACCTGCATTTCCTCTCCAGCCTTATGCTCAATGTGCATGGTAAGCCTGTTACTTTTTTTAAAATCCCTATAACGGGTGCAGAACTGGGTATACATAATGCCATTGGGGTATTTCTCTTTGTATTCTTCCCAGAGTAGTATTAGCGTTAGTCCCTTTTTCTTCATCTCATAGAATACATATTCCATATCTGGTTCGGGTATTGTAGTTACTCTTTGGGTGGGAGGATAAAGTAGCGACATAAGCTTTTTGTCACTTAGATCAATGGACCAAAATATATTTGCTTTTCTTGCTCTTGCAAGCACCTCTGATACAGTAGTTTTACCGCAGTTGCAGGATTCTGCAATGTCTCTTAGCGATAGTCCTGCTTTTTTTAGTCTTAGAATCTCTCTTGCCTTTAGCATATCGGTCCTCCTCATCGGTT
>CAZQDF010000255.1:0-2442 GCA_964592065.1 uncultured Dehalococcoidales bacterium
GAATTCTTTGCCATCTGCAAAAGAAATTTCCTCCATCCCAAGCTCAAACGGATAAATCCAGGGTTCGCCCTTCCATAGAGTGACGAGCTTTTCAAACCAAACTTTGCCCTTAGCCAGAAGCTCATTCCTTCGCGATTTGTAATCCCCAAAATCCCTTCCTAAAGCTAGAGGTAAATCTACCAATGGGTCTCCTATTTCTATCTCCTTTGGCGGCTTCAGGACTTGTTCTACCATTTTCCCGGCAAAAATCTGGTAAAATTGGCTTAAAAATAACCTCGCTCTTCTCCATTGGGATTGGTTAATCCACCTATTGGGATCCTTTATCCATAGTTTTTTCCCTTCATAAATCTCAGATAGCTCTGAAGGCAAAGTATAATGGTCATAGTGATAATGAGAAATGAAAATAATGTCGGCCTCTTGAGCTGCCTCTTTGATTACCTTTAAAGCCCTTTGACGGAGCTCTTTCTTCTCCTCAGGCAAAAGTGGATAACCTGGCTGCAGCTCGGCAGCGCTAGGGTCAACCAGGATTTTTACATCTGGAGTCTCAATTAGAATGGAGCTTGATTTAGCCCCCATAGAGTCAAACCAGAGTAGGTGGGTTTTCACCTTCCCCATGATTATTGGTTTTCTTAAGGCAAGCTTTTCTACCCCCTTCATCCATTCACATTCGCATCGTTTTAAAAAGATGGTTCCCAAATTAGGCTGTTTGACTCTCCATTAGCTTCTTCAGGTTTTGCAGTGCTTTCTCGCTGTTCGCCTCCCATCTCCGCTTAAACAGCAATGCGTCCAGCAGCCCACCAATAACAGGGATTGGCACCTTGTATTCAGTAATATCAGTGACTTTCGTTCCGTCGGCCGAAGGTGTGAAAGCCATCTGGTGCTTTGACTCCATGCCCCTAATCGACGTGTAGGTAAAGCCTTCATTTTCCACAAAGTTGCTGGTTTCCATTTCCGTTTCATACTTGCGCCCTAAGGCCTTTGTAATAAAGACAAACCTTGCGCCATCTCCCCGCATCTTCTCTGTCGTGGGCTTCCAGTCATAGACCCCCGGATACCAGTTCAATTTATTCTTATTTTGCCAGTCAGCTGCGAAATGGAACACTTTCTCTATGGGAGCCTTAATTTCAATGCTCTTCTCGATTCTGGTCATTTCCTTCACCTCCTCGTTGAATCAAAACTAACACAATGACAAGCAAACGGCAAGACTCTTTTTTAAGGCTACGCTTCGCCACATTCAAATTTAGAGTCACAGTAAGGACACATCCATGAAGGGCACTTGGGGAGTTGAAGTGGAGACGCTGCCTTCTCCAGAAGCTCGACTCGGTGCAATGCTTCGGTCTTAATAGCATTCAAATTTCTAAATGTAACATCGTAGACCATCAATTTGGCATCCTCTGTAGGAACTTTAGTATAGTAAAGTAGCAGCCTACCTTTGGGATAGTCTGTTAAGGCACACTCAAATCCCAGGCGAAGGAAGTAATGAGTGAATGTCCAGGGCAGGCGTTCCCTGTCCACCAGTGAAGAAAACTTTGGGTCGCGCACGATGGTAGGCGAATTCTGCCAGATTTGAACCAGGTCGGCTAATAGTGTATGTCGCACAGGAATCCTCTGCGCCTCACCTGGGACACCATAGCGCAACAAATCACGAAGTGCGCCAAGAAAGCCACGCTCATCCATAGAACGGAGATATTCTTCTTTTTCTTCCCGTACTTCTTCACCCAGAGTAATTTCCTGCGACTTAAGGCGTTCAAAATATGCTTTGCGCGGAAAGACAACATCATTGATTCGAAATATCTGGGAGGGCTGTGGCGCAGCCATTTTAGTGAGAAGCTGCTCGCAGGTCATGCTATCAATGTGGATTTCCCCCGCTAACTCAGCTATCTCATACGATGCTGGTACCGATGTGGTTTCACAATCGCATACCTGAGAATAATCACATCGCTTATTAAACCAGGGACACACAGGAAGGCTACTGGGGTCATTTGAAATGAGTGCTTGTACCAAAAGGTCTCGCCTTCGTCGCATCTCAACCCTGATTGCCTCCAGGTCGGGAAAAGTAACATGATAAGCAAGTAAAGGAGAAGTCGAGGGTAATTCCTCCACCTGTCGCTGATAAATGATAATCTCTCCCTCACGGGCATTGACCATAGCACAATACATGCCCAGTTGCTCGACATAAGTTGGCCTGTATTGCAGTAAATCCTTTGTTTCTATAAGCGTAGAGGTTGTCTTAACCTCTACGGGAATTTTCTCATAGATGTCAATCTTGCCCACTATGCCCTCGGCTTCCACAAATTGCTCCAGGTATTCCTCACTGGACACAGCTGAGCCAAAGACCTTGTGAAACCCTGTGCCGGCCCACATAAGCTGCTGTTTTTCCAAAGGCGGAACTATTTCAGGATGCTTTCTTTTAAAGTAAGCCTGTTTAAGATTAAGCAGGTC
>CAZQDF010000256.1:0-2401 GCA_964592065.1 uncultured Dehalococcoidales bacterium
GAGAAATTTCACGCCGAGGAATCTTATGATGATTTCGAGAAGATGCTCGACGAAGCTGACATTGATATGGTGGTTAACTTAACCGACATCTTCCATCACGTACCCGTAAGCATGGCAGCTCTACAAGCAGAGAAACACGTTTATACTGAAAAACCCCTAGCTCCAACTGTGTAGGAGGCCGATTCCCTGATTGAGGAGGCAGAAAAGAACAGGGTCAAACTAGCCTGTGCCCCGCCATTTCTTCTCCATCCTGCTATACATCGGGGTAAAAAAATCATCTCGAATGGAATTATCGGTAAGATTTGTTTTGCTAGAGGCCATGGATCACATGCAGGAATAGATGTTGTTGAAGATTGGCCGACTGACGCCAGCTGGTTCATAAAGAAGGGAGCAGGAGCCGCATTTGATATGGGAGTGTATCCATTAACCGTTCTTACTGGTATTATGGGTCCGGCCAAAAGGGTTACTGCGTTCTCGGGTATAGCAATTCCTGAACGTGTCATTAGTGGAGTGGTAACTAAAGGCATGATTCAGAAAACGGAAGCGCATGATAACACGTTACTGCTTTTGGATTTCGGTAGTTCAACCTTTGCTGCCGTAGATGCCACTTTTTGTGTAAGAGCAGTCAAGGGAGCTAGCTATGAATTCTATGGTAGCGAAGGAGATCTTGTATTTAATCGAAGCGCCGGACCAGATTTCTGGTTTGAAGCCTATATCGATAAAGAAGGTTCACCGCTAAACGGCTGACTTACCTCGAGGGCGAATTCCTTCCAAAGTTGGCGGGTTACACTCCGAGGCAGTCACGAACCGAGGCTTCGGAAGATTTCGGAGTCTTGGAATATCAGTGTCGGTGTTGTGCACCTAGTAGATTGCATATTGGAAGATAAAAAACCCCTGATAAGTGGTGAGCATGCTCGTCATATAATAGAAATTATTATCAAAGCCTACCAAGCGGCTGAGACTGGTAGAACGCAAGAGCTTGTGACCACATTCTAAGATTGACGCATCGCGCAAGACACTTTGCCGCAGAGGCTAATACAGAGAAGCCCAAGAAGGCAGATAAAAAGTCAGGAAGGTACGTATTTGTACAGTGAGTTACGAAGGCATCTGTGGAGGACTCAAAGCTTCGAGTGAAGCTGTAAAAAGCACCAATAGTAACGCAAGGAAAAGATTGTCGGAGGGATGTGGAAGAGATAGTAGGGCTCATAAGTTGCTTGACAAAAAAATGTGTTAATAATTAATAGTGAAGTTAGATCGTTGTTAAGAGAAGAGCTAAAAAATAGGGTCGAGGGAGGTGAGAGAGTAAGAAAATAAATAGGCCCATTAGCTTGGGAAAGGAAGGCTTTTTAAGAAAGCATTGAACAATTAGTTTCTCTTTTTGAGAGCTTTCACAAAAAATGAACCATGTCAATACCACCGAAGGAGGTATAAAGTGATGAGGAAAAAAGTTGGAAAGTTGTCTCTTATAACAGGGGTAGTCCTCTTGTTGGTTGGTTATCCGGCCTTAGCCGAGAAGATAACTTTACACCTAATAAGCCACAAATACCCAGCTACAGAATTTTATGCCCAGGCTCTCTCAGAGGAAGCTCCTCCAGATGTTAAAGTGGAAGCAAGTCTTATGCCTTGGGAGAAGTGGCAAGAGAAGGCGAGGATAAGCTTCTCTGCTGGGTCAAGTGCCTATGATATAACCTTTGCTGATCATGCGTCTGTCGCGGATTTCGCGGCAAAAGGTTGGTTAATACCCTTAAATAAGTACATTGAAAAATATGAAGACGAGTTTCATTTCTCCGACATTCCCCAGAGGGTCTGGGATGTAGTAACCTATCAAGGAGAAATATACGCCATTCCCCTTTCTGCCACCATGGAGGTTTTCTTTTACAGGGATGACCTTTTCAAACAAGCTGGCCTGCAACCACCAAAGACTCTGGAAGAGTACGTGGAGGTAGCTGCGAAGTTAACTACGCCTCAAAGATATGGCATTTCTATGACTCTGCGATATCCCGTGCGAAGTGAGTTTCATTCATATCTTCACGCCTGTGGTGGGAGCTGGTTTAATGAGGAAGGTAAACCAGCTATCAACGAACCGGAGGGGGTCATGGCCCTAATTTACATGAAGAGGCTGATGAAATATGCACCCCCAGGGGCGCTCAGTTACGGCAATGATGAGAGTATGGTAGCCATGCAGCAGGATAAGGTTGCTATGATGATACAGTGGATGACTCGTGCTGCCCCTATGGACGATCCCAAGATATCCAAGGTGGTTAATCTAGTGCAATGGAGCGTACCACCCTCCTTGGGGGAAGGAGGGGTTCCTGCTAGTGTGTTGAGTGTGGACACTTATGCAATACCCTCCTTTACCAAACATGATCCAGAGATTATTTTTCAAACTATTGCTCGAGCT
>CAZQDF010000257.1:0-2391 GCA_964592065.1 uncultured Dehalococcoidales bacterium
AAACAAAGGCCTTGTGGATTACATCTGATATGAACAGGTCACGGTTGCCCGTCATGCCTGAGAAGTCAGCATTGGTGAAAGCATCCGGCATACCCATCGCTGTCAGAGACTCCCTTAGACTGAAGCTGGATTCGAATTCAAATCGTGGCATCGTCAGAGCAACCTGACTGGATTCCAGGTTCTTAATAATGGCATCCACACGCTGGGAATCGAGGGATTTTTCGAATGTCTCGAACTCACCAACTTGCGGCAGTAGGATTACCATCGAGAGCTCACGACCATCATAGGGTAGTTCCACTGCTTGATATCCATCACCCTCGGCATAGCCCAATGACTTTTTCTGGCTCATCATTGGCACAGTAACTTCCCCTCCGTCAAGCAGATGGAAAAGTCCATCCCTGGTGGCGTCCTCGTTGAAGGGATATTGCCACGCCACATTGAAGTAAATGGCATTAGTGAGGACAAGCCTGGTAAGTGGGTCAATAGAGCCCAGCGGAAGCAGGTCTTTAATCCGACCTTCTGTCTGGTCACTGACCCACTCGTTGACGATGATGCGGGACTCCTCTGGCTCGTTGGCGAAATTTAGGATCCTCAGCCCAGCACCATAATTCTCAGCCAAAAGGTCAAGGAATGTGGCAAGAAAGTGATGATCTTTTTGACCCCAGATGGCATTGACGATGTTCAGCCTAAAACCTCCCTCATCCTTGCCTTTAGCACCTTGACCACGCTGAGCCAGTTCTAGATCTAGGCTATTGAATGCCGGATGTAAACGGTCTTGGGGGAGTGTAAAGTGCAGAGTATTTGCCATCTGCTTTGCGGTCTCATCCTTAGCCCCGGCATAGGTCATTGCCAGCGCCAGCGAGATGCTGTAAGGAGAGTAGAATAAATTGCCATCCTCCCCTCTGAGTGCCTGATATAGGCCGAAGGCAAAGGCATTATTTCCGCTAGCCAAGGCTGTTAGGTCAGATTCACCTGCCTGTGGTGAGGTTATCCTTGGCTTATCTGATTTTATTACCCCACCACTGACTGTTGGTTGGGCACAAGCCACCAGTCCTGACAGCAATGCCACAATAAGTACACATAGAAACACCTTCCTCATCTGAAGTCACCTCCTACGCTATTCCTCATACTTCACTCTCTATAGTATAACGGAAAAACATTGATTTTGGTTTAGGACCTTTCCAATGACTATTAACATAGAGTAATGCTTCTGATTCCTTTAACCCAATCTATCAAGCCGTAGTCATGAAACAATCTGGACATAAGTAAGAACACAAAGGTTCTTACCAGTATCTTAGACCGTAGCATAAGCACCCATTAATAGTCGCCTAGGTGCGTTATTGAGTACTGCGATGCAGATTTCAAACGCC
Organism: uncultured Dehalococcoidales bacterium; assembly: GCA_964592065.1. GTDB lineage: Bacteria > Chloroflexota > Dehalococcoidia > GIF9 > AB-539-J10 > JAFGBN01. Next base: position 1,371 of record CAZQDF010000257.1, read on the forward strand.
GATAAGGTTCTAATGACCAAGCTAGCACTAGACTATACTGATCGAAAGCTTGCTTTGTGCAATAAGGAGAACGAAGGGGAGGTGAGTGAACCACATAACTAAGACCGTAGTAAGTCAGGGTAAACGCGGAAACAGGGGGGCACAGCAGATAATCGCTATTCATTATGGAAAAGGTACAGAGGTCTTTTAGCAATAAGCATTTTAGGCCTCTATTCTTTCCGCTGAGATAACTTTGCAGTTTGCCAGCCCTAATTCAGGGGCTCAAGCAGCATATATTGGCTGTCTTGGCACCTATATCTTCCCTTGCCTCTTGTCTTGGGCATAGCTCTCTCCTATTCAGCTACTCAGGGCATGGGCTTTGACCTCTCCTTCAAGCCTTCTTGATATTCTTTGCTCTCCTTGAGCTTTATCCACTTTTCCTTATTCTCATCTTTCTTCTCTGTCCTGTAGCTATTGAGCCTTATTGCTGAGTTTATGCCTTCCTCTTTCAGGTAATAGTGGTTATCACCATCATCATAACCATTATCCCCAGCCACTGTTCCTACATCTATCCCTTTCTTCAAATCCCTCTCCACTAGCTTTTTAAGCTTGTACCCATCATAATCGTTAGCTCGCCCCGGAATGACACTGGTTACCAAGCCACTCTCGGCATTAAAGCTCACCTGGTCCTTATAGCCACAGAAGTATTCTGTTTCTTTATGTTTCTTGCCATCTTTGCCTGTTACCATCTTGTTTCCCTTTGTTCCCCAGCTTGCCTCGACATCTCTGGGAGCTTTGCCTTCCTTTCTCCTCTTCTCGTCCTTGATGACATTAACGTTGGCTATAGTATGCACGCTATCCACTATCTGAAGCTTATTAAGTTTCACCTGTTTTTCCATGGCTATCGAGATTATCTTTGAGCTTACCTGTCTCGCTCTCTGTTAGGAGGTTTTTTTGAAGGTTGCTAAACAATATCGTAATTAAGGGCTGTTGCTGTCCAGTGAAAATGACACCTTAATTGTTCAGCGAATTTGTCATCCCC
>CAZQDF010000258.1:0-2345 GCA_964592065.1 uncultured Dehalococcoidales bacterium
CCCTCATAGCCATCATTCTTCAGTGCAACTTCTGTTGGGTCAAGACCTAGCTCATTAGCTATATGGTCGAATATCAGGGTAAGGCATAAAGTGTTCGCGAGCTGCTCGCAGCGATCCCACCAGGCTGGCCCTTTACTCACATCCACTTGTGAGATTTCACATAATAGATTTGGAACCCTAGTATTATCAATAAAGTGTTCAATGCCAGAACAACACATAAGTACAGCAAACACATTTTTCATTTGTACCGCTGTAATTGTTCCATCGTTCTTCGCTCCTACTTTGAAGTAGTCAACCATTATATCGCTAGACTCGCCAAAGAAATCTCCCCTTCTGTCATACAGTAACTTCACCGGCTTTCTAGTTCTCCTGGCCAATAATGCCGCCAGAATGTTTATCCCGTTCTCGGATATATCAGGCGGATTACCTCTCCCACCAAAGGCACACCCCTGATATAAAGTATAAATACTGATCTTGTTCATAGCTACGTTCAACCATTCAGATATTAACATTTTCCCGGTATAAGGTTGCTGCTGATGTAACCACATCTCCAGGTTCTCTCCCTGCCATCTAACCACGACACTGGCTGCTTCCGCTCCTGCCCATGTATGGGCATTCCGTCTGGCTTTAAACTCGATTATTTTATCGGCTTCCCTGAAACCTTTCTCTACATCACCTTTTTCAATCTTATCTGGAACCCAGATTGGTAGTAGATTAGTATCAGCCCCAGGGCGTAGTATGGGAGCATCTGGCTTCAACGCCTCCTCCTGGTCTAAGACAAAGGGCAACTCCTCCCATTCTACATCTGTAAGTCTTAGTGCTTCATTGGCTATATCCTCGCTATCGGCAGCCACTACCACACCACACGGTTGTCCCTCATACCATGTCTGGTCACCAAGAACAGGGTGTACTGGTTTTATTCCCCAACCAGCGAATTCAGGACAAACCCATTCTGGACCAAAACTAGTCCCATTAAGCATCCTATCCTTTACTTCGGGGTCATCGTATCTAATTACAGCCCTTACCCCCGGAAGCGCCTCAGCCTTACTTGTGTCCATCCTCTTAATCCTTGCCCGAGCGTGGGGGGACATAAGTACTCTGGCGTACAGCATCCCCGGAAGTTGTACATCTCTTGTGTACATTGCCTTCCCGCTTGCCTTCTCATACCCATCTAAACGGCGTATACCACGCTTTCCTATTTCATTAAGGGTGATTGTCGGGATATCTGCCTCAATCTGATATTTCCCTTCAGCCTGTAGTTTCTGGTATTCTCCTATCAGTTCAATTACCATTTTGTTTCTCTTTCGTTCGACCGCTATGCTTTTCCTAATGCCTTGAGGACCTTGTCTGGGGTGATGGGGAAATCATCGATCCACCTGGCTATGGCATTGTACACAGCAGGACTTAAAAGGGCAGGCATAACAGTAGCAATATCTTCGCCAACCCCGCATGTCCTATAAGGGCCATGCCCCATACCTGTTTCTTTGACAATGGTCTCAATGGGTCCATAGTCAAGCATCGTAGCAAATTTGTAGTTTAGAAAATCGCCGTTAAGTAGCACTCCAGTCTGCTCATCCCAGACCATCTCCTCGCTAAGCGCCCTGCCTACACCCATGTAGGTGCCACCGTACTGCTGTCCCTCTACTGTCTCAGGAGATATCGCTTTGCCCACGTCATTGACGTTAACCACCTTGGTTACCTCGACCTCTCCAGTCTCGGTATCCACCTCTACTTCTATGAAGTGTGCCTGCCGGCACAAACGGGGTCGCCCAGTTTCTATAGATTGCCCCCAAAGCCCCTGAGTGTGCCAGGCCCAAGCTATAATGGGTGGCTCTGACCAAAATACAACAGAGTTGCACATCGGCATCGCCTTGGCTACAACTTCCTTTATTGGTTTTCTTTTTTCCGGAGCTGCTTTAACGTAGATTTCCCTATCCTTAACATCCAGTTCTTCAGCTTTTACTCCCTCAAATTTCTGTGCAGCCAGTTCCAGGAGCATCTTTTTGGCCTTCTTAGCGGCCTTTTTGACCACATTTGCGTTGGAGCACAGGTTACAAGAACCATCGGGGGACATCAGCGCAAAACCGTGGTCTAGGCTAAATGGTTTAATATTAACATCTTCGTATGGTACCCCCAATTCATCGGCCACAACCTGGCAATAAGCAGTCCAAGGGTTGAGTCCAATATCAGCTTGTTCCCCTATGATGTTGACTGTTCCATCATTTTCAATCAGCACGGCTGCAGAAGCTGTTCCTCGTACATCATCCCAATCATGTGTCCATGTGAAGGCCATGCCGTGCATTCTTCCATTGGGAAGCCTCTTGGTGCCTGCGGGGTGCCACTTC
>CAZQDF010000259.1:0-2320 GCA_964592065.1 uncultured Dehalococcoidales bacterium
CGGGCAGCGGATTTGAGGAAGATGAGGAGAGTATCAGGATATTGTTTGATAACGCTACGGTAGCCACGGGTATCGTGGCTGATGAAGATGGCTGCTGGACAAGAACCCTCGAGGTGCCCGAGCTTGCCATGGACACATACGCCGTGACGGCTGATGGAACGTATACCGACAAAAAAGACATTGAGGAGCTAGAATTTAAAGTAAAGCCAAGCATGGTGCTGTCTCCCACCGAAGGGCATGTAGGCACAAGCTTGAGTGTTACTGGCAAGGGCTTCCCTGCCAGTGAGCCGGTGAATGTTACCTATGACCAGGTAGTAAAAGGCAGCAGCACTACCAATAGTAATGGCAGTTTCTCAGGCATTAGCTTTGAAGCCACCCATACACAAAGCACGCATACAGTAAATCATCCTGTAGTAGTCACCTGTAGCTCTACTCCGCCGCTCACGGCCAATTTCGCTATGGAATCGCAGGCACCGCCTAAGCCGGCGCTTACCGCGCCAGCAAACAGTAGCAGAATAGGCTTTATCGGCAATCAAGCTCCGGCATTTGAGTGGTCAACGATAACAGATGACAGTGGAATTAGCTATAATTTCCAAGTAGCAACCAGTGCTGATTTTGCCTATCCAATATTATCTAAGACGGGCTTAAGTGAGGCTAGCTATACCTTAAGTGAAATTGAGGCTCTACCATATGGCACTTACTACTGGAGGGTAAAGGCGGTAGATGGGGCCCAGAACATCGGTGAGTGGTCAAATGCTTACTTTTTCAAGTCTGGGCTCTTGCCTCTATGGGCATTCATTGTTGCCGTTGCTTTAATAGCGGTGCTCATTGGTGTGCTGGTTTACTTCTTTGGTGTAAAGAGGAGAATAGCGTATGATTAAGGCAATCACAGAAACAAAAAGGAGGAAGAGAAAATGAAGTTAACAGTTATTGGACTAGGGCAGTGTGGCTGTAGGATCGCTGACCATTTTGGCAGGCTAGACCTTAAAGCGCATGCAGAGCGCAAGGCAAACATAGCTCCTGTTGTCCTCGCCATGAATACTGACCAAGCAGATTTGACAGGGCTAAAGTTTATCAAGAAGGATTACATGCATCGCGTACTCATCGGCCTGCGCCAGACATTAGGACATGGAGTGGGAAAGATAAATGAGCTTGGTGCTCAGTTAGCTAGGGAGGATGGTGATAAGGTGATGGATGCTATGAAAGCGGAGCGCAGGTTCTATGAGACGCATGCCTTCTTGCTCATCGCCGGGTCTGCTGGCGGCACGGGCTCAGGAGCAATGCCAGTAATCGCCAGGATGATTAGAGAACGCTACCCCAGCAGACCAATCTACGCTCTAATCGTGCTGCCCTTTGAGCATGAGCAGGCAACGGAGGCCAGAAGCGTGTATAACTCAGCTACCTGCCTTAAATCCACGTATGATTTGGTTGATGCCGTATTTTTGGCTGATAACCAGAGGTATGTGAGAAAGGATGCCAGTCTGGTTAATAACATGGAAAAGATAAATCGGCAGATTGCCGAGCCCTTCTACGATTTGATGTGCGCTGGCGAGGTAACCAAGGGTAAGCATGTGGGCTCAAGGACGATAGACGCCGGGGATTTGATTGCCACTATAGAGGGATGGACGGCTATCGGAATTGGCAGAACCGAGCTCCCTAGCTTACGCTTTCCCTGGGAGATAAGGAAGAAGCATTTCCGTGATAAGGCTCTAGAAAGCTTTAGAGGGTCACAAGCTCTGGATGCCACTATATCTGACCTTTCTGTCGGTTGCAGCCCAAAAGATGCCGCCAAAGCTATGTATATTTTGGCTGGTCCACCTAAAGAAATGAATATGGACATGGTCAAGAGCATCAGCGATTATATCAAAGAGATAGCTCCAACTGCTTTGATTCGAGGCGGCGATTTCCCGGGAGAAAAATACTTCATTGATGTTACCCTTATATTATCCCAATTGTCCTTTGTGCCCAGGGTAAAGGATTTCTATGAGACGGCGGTACAATATGGACAGGATCACAGAGAGGAGATAACGGAAACTAAGAAGAAGATTGATGCCCTGGCTGATTTAGCCAAGGATCTACCTAGTTTAGGGTAGTTGCCCATTTATTGGGCGGTTGTGCCTGATAAATCAGGCAACTACAAATACGGTTGTAAAGAAATCATCGGGTAGTGTAGGAAAGCTGGCTATGTGGTAAGTTGCTACGTTGTTAGCGACGGGATAGGCCAAGCTCTTCTGGAGGTTGGACTTGATAAACAGTTTGCTTCTGAGCGTAGCGAAGAATCTCTGTTAAAGGATATGAAGTAGCACAAGCCGAGAAGACT
>CAZQDF010000260.1:0-2284 GCA_964592065.1 uncultured Dehalococcoidales bacterium
TAACTCCCAAAATGTTTGGTAACGGATAGAAAGGAAATCTCGGCCAGGACAAAACGATCCCTGCTATTCCTACGCCAATTAGTATTGGGAATTCAATTGCCATACCCACAGTGAATTTTGCCAGGCAATACTTCTTCAACAAGCTGTCTTTCTTCATTGTTAATTCTTTAACGATACTCCATGCATCTGCAATTAATTGCAAGAGGGAGGCAAATTTTTTTACCCCTTCTCCAGCTGCACTCTAGACTTCAAGAAATCTATCTGACGCACCTTGCCCTGAAAAACCTTCTTTTCCCCAAAGAGGGTCTCTACTTCTACCCTGTCGCCATCAATAATCATATAGGCAATGTCTTCCACAACTGGTTTATCGCTTTCTGCAGCCTCATAAAGCTTAGCCATACACATCTTAATACCCCTCCTTTTTGTTTACTAAAGCTTGTCGCGCTTTTTCCAGCTCGCTACTGACATCAGCCATCCTGGCGGCTGCTTCCAACAATTGCTGTGCTACCTCACCAGGCAAGGAATCAGCCTTATCAGCCCATTCACGGAACTCCTGCTCATGCTCCCGGTTGTGCTCAATCCAATAATCAAGCAAAATACGCGACCTTTCTGGCACCTCGCTCCTAAACGCAATCCTATCAACAATGCTTGTCTGAGCTTGTTTTCCTTTCTTACGGCAGTCACTGCACTCCCCTGAAATAGCTAAATGCCTCAAATCAGCATCAAAATCATAACTGCGAAGCAAAGTGTCTTTTAATGGATATAATACAGATTCGTCTAAATCCGTTATCTTGCCACAGGTGCGGCAGACAAGGTGGTGATGGTGGCTCTTTTCGGCAATATGATAACGAACACGCCCCTCGCCAAAGTCGGTTTCCGTGACCAAATTTAATTCTCTTAGTAGCTCCAGAGTGCGATAGACGGTAGAAATATTGCTATAAGGATAGCGGTTATGTAATTGTTCATAAATTTCCTCGGCGCTGATATGCCCGTCAGCGCTATGAAGGGCTTCGATAACCATCATGCGCTGCGGAGTCAAGCGGTACCCTTTTTCTTGCAATACCTTGTGACAGCTCATTTGAAATTGATTGTAACAGGACGGGAAAATTATTGCAATAGGTTGCTATTGCAATTACTTGATTTTTAGCGGTTCTTGCTCTCCAGCAATAAGGTTACCGGCCCATCATTATGAATCTCCACCAGCATATACTCTTGAAAAAGCCCAGCTTCCACTTTAAGACCGGTGGAACGAACTTGTTCCACGAAAAATTCATATAAGCCCCTAGCCTCATCTGCTGGAGCCGCTTGGGTGAAGCTGGGGCGTCTTCCCTTGCGCGAATCAGCCAAGAGAGTGAACTGGCTTATTACCAGAATTTCCCCTTTTGTTTCCAATGCTGAAAGAGCAAACTTGCTTGCTTCGTCAGAAAAAATACGCAGGTTAGCTACTTTGTTCGCCAGATATCGGACATCGCCTTCTGAGTCGCCTCGGGCGATGCCGAGGAAAACCACCAATCCCTGGCTAATCTTGCCTACTACACTATTATTTACACTCACTGAAGCTTTGGTGACCCGCTGTACCAATACCTTCATGTTGATATTAACAATTGTACTTTCATACCACGACCGGCTTTAATTCACCATAATATTGTAGCACCAATATCAACTTTCTTAACGAAGAATTATTTTTTGGTGCAACCAAGGGGATGAAAGAGGGGCTCAATTTTTGATAAAATTGCAGGATTTACCTTATTTGTTAGTTGCCTTTACTGTGGGACCAAATAAAGGAAAGAATGAAAATCACGCTGAAACCGCTGGGAGATGTAGCTAAAGAAATAATGGCTGAGCTTAAGGAAAGAATTGACGGCATTTTCAATTGCCCCGTAGAAATAAAAGCAGGCTTTAGTAGCCTGGCCCATGCCTATGACCAGGAAAGAAAGCAATACCTCTCCTCAAAGTTAATCGTCTCCTTAAACGCCTTAGGAAGGGAAAGAGATGAGAGAGTTGTGGGTATAACTGAGGTTGATATTTATGCTCCTGGACTTAACTTCGTTTTTGGCGAAGCCGACGTTGTCTCTGGAATAGCAATCATATCCTTATGCCGGTTAAGGCAGGAATATTACGGCTTATCGCCTGAAAAAGACTTGTTTCTAGAGAGAGCCACTAAGGAGATAGTCCATGAATTAGGGCACACCTTTGGTTTGGGACATTGTCCCAATACTAGATGCGTCATGCATTTCTCCAATAGCTTGGCGGATACCGACTTGAAGGGGATGGGTTTCTGCGA
>CAZQDF010000261.1:0-2258 GCA_964592065.1 uncultured Dehalococcoidales bacterium
TTTGGAAATGCCAGAAGTAGAAATTGGCACGGTAACAGATTACTTTGCTAAGCCAGTAGTGGCTGGTGTTGAGCTAAGCGGCGTATTGAAAATTGGCGATAAAATCCATATCAAAGGCAGCACCACAGATATGGAGCTCGTTGTCGAATCTATGCAGATCGATCGCGTTGATATCACTGAAGGGAAGCCTGGTAACCTCACCGGCATAAAAGTTCCTGATAGGGTAAGACGGGGCGACAAGGTTTACAAAGTTACTGAATAGCCTTAATCAAGTTTGCCATTTCGATAGCGCTTACTGCGGCAAGAAAGCCCTTGTTGCCTTCTTTAGTTCCAGCTCTTTGTATAGCTTGCTCCAAGGTATCGGCAGTAATTATCCCGTAGATTACTGGCAATCCACTATCCAGGCTCACTTTGCTAATGTTCTTGGTTACCTCGGAAGCTACATACTCAAAATGTGGGGTCTCGCCACGAATCACTGCGCCAAGGCATATCACAGAGTCATATTGTTCACTCTGTGCTAATCTTTTGGCTATGAGAGGAATCTCAAAACAACCTGGAGTCCAGGCAATATTTATGTCCTTTTCCTCAACACCGTGACGCAATAAAGCATCTCTTGCTCCTTCAAGTAGCCTGGTGGTTATGAATTCGTTAAAGCGGGAAACAACCACAGCAAATTTAAGGCCTTTTCCTATTAAGATTCCTTCATAATGCTTAGCCATCAATCACCTCCAACTAGTTAAATTCTAATACTTAAATTTCTAAATCCTGAATAGTCAGGCTCTTGGGTTTAGGATTTAGCATTTTTTCCTGTATGCCTAGAAGATGCCCTAGCTTCTTTTGCTTGGTTTCTAAATAGTGGGCGTTATAGGGGTTGAGTGGGGCTATCAATGGCACTGTCTCTACTATTTTAAGCCCATAGCTTTCTAGCCCGATTACCTTTTTGAGGTTATTGGTAAGCAGTCGAATATTATGTAAACCTAAATCGGCTAAAATCTGGGCGCCCACACCATAATCTCTCAAGTCAGGCGGGAAACCTAAAGCTACATTAGCCTCCACAGTATCCATTCCTTGGTCTTGAAGAGCATAGGCGCGAAGTTTGTTATGAAGTCCAATTCCCCTTCCCTCCTGCCTCATGTAAAGGAAAACGCCTCGACCTTCTTTAGCTATGCTTTGCAAAGACATTACAATCTGGTCGCCACAATCACATCTCAAACTGCCAAAGACATCTCCCGTAAGGCATTCACTGTGGACGCGCACTAGTACTGGCTCGTCACCTGATATGTTGCCTTTGACTAAAGCAATATGCTCGTTGGCATCAACGCGACTTCTATAAGCTACAGCTATAAACTCTCCATACTTGGTGGGAAGCTTGGTCTCAGTTACTTTTTGTACTAGCTTCTCATGTCGATAGCGATAAGCAATCAGTTCAGCGATAGTTATGATATTTAAATCATGCTTAGAGGCCATAGCCTCAAGCTCGGGTAAGCGTGCCATAGTACCATCTTCATTCATGATTTCACATATAACACTGGCAGGATAGAATCCAGCTAATCTAGCTAAATCCACACTAGCTTCAGTATGCCCTGCCCTTGCTAACACTCCACCTTCCCTAGCCCGAATAGGGAATATATGCCCCGGCCGAAGCAAGTCATTTGGTTTAGTATTGGGATTGAGCACCGTTCTTATAGTTTGTGCTCGATCAAAGGCAGAGATGCCAGTAGTCACCTTGTCCTCTGCCTCAATGGATACGGTAAAAGCAGTGGAATGTCGTGAGGTATTGTTCTGGACCATCAGTGGTATTTCTAACTCGTCGAGCCTTTGTCCAATGATAGGAAGGCAAATCAGCCCTCTGCCGTGCTTAGCCATAAAATTTATAACCTCGGGGGTGGCCTTCTCCGCAGCTATGACCAGGTCTCCTTCATTTTCACGAGACTCATCATCAACGATGATGACAAACTTACCCGCCTTTGTATCTTCAATTGCCTCTGGGATAGTCGCTAACATTACTTGAACTTCTCCTCCGCAAATCCGTATTCCTTGAGAAGATCGAGGGTCAAACCTTGCCTTCTCCGTTCCTTAAGCCCTTCCACATATTTAGCTATCACGTCTGCTTCTAGGTTGACCATATCTCCGGGCCTTCTGTTGCTTAAGGTAGTATGTTCCAGAGTATAAGATACTAGAGACACAGTGAAAGAAAAGTCATCTCGACCAGTAATGGTAAGGCTAACACCATCAATCGCGATAAAGCCTTTATTCAC
>CAZQDF010000262.1:0-2229 GCA_964592065.1 uncultured Dehalococcoidales bacterium
GTAATCGTTAATCTTTTAGCGTTTTTAAAAACCACAACATATTATATGTCACCTAATCTCACTTCAGCCCCGCCTTACGAAGAGCACCGATAATCAGTTCCTTATCCGCTTCGTTTTTATACGGCATTGTTTTTGCCCAATTGTCTACCGAGAACTTGGGATTTATCCTCAGGACTTCTGCAGCTTCCATACGAGCTTCTTCTTCCCGACCATGGAGACTATAAGCCGCGGCAAGGAAAGCATGGGCAACAAGATTATTGGGTCCGAGACTTGTGGCTTTCTTACCTGCTGCGATTGCCTCTTCATACTCTCCCGTTAAGCAGTACGCATTTGTTAAGCTGTGGTAATAAATACTTACCGGGATAGGATCGAGACGTATCGCCTCTTTGCACATCGTAATCGCTTCCTTGGGTCTACCGGCATACCTAAGAGCCAAACTCAGACGGAAATAGGCTAGCGCCGAATTAGGTTCCAGATTGACAGCTCCCTCACACTCTGCAATGCCTTTACCATGTTGCAGCATCAGTGTGTATATCCAACCTAACAAAGCATGTGGCAAAGCCAAGGACTTATCCAGGGCTATGGCTTTTTGTGTCAGTTCCATAGCCTTCTTGAGAGACAGCCGTGGGTCCTCACTGAGCCCGAGATACACCATATCCACAGTTGAACTAGCCAACAGATTGTAGGCCATTGCATACTTCGGATCCAAGGCAATCGCTTTCTCCGCCATCTGTCGACTTAGGAAATTACCATCCTTATTCATGCGCCTTGCCTCCCCCTGCCCTTGAAGGAACAAAAGGTAAGCATCAAGGTTGTTAGTACCTTTGGCTAGCATACGAGCCATCTCCCCCTCCGTCAGGCTCACCTGGAGCGAGGTCAGGATCTTCATCGTGATTTCATCTTGTGTCGCAAATATGTCTTTCAGTTCTCGATCATAGCGCTCTGCCCACAGGTGATTCCCGGTCGTCGCATCAATGAGCTGAGCCGTGATGCGCAGTTGGTTCCCACTCCTTCGGACACTCCCTTCCAGCACATATTTAACTCCTAATTCCCGGCTCACCTGTTGAACATTGACTGCCTTTCCCTTGTAGACAGAGGAGGAGTTCCGGGCGATCACAAACAGTTTCGGCGTCTTTGATAGTGCTGTGATGATTTCCTCGGTTAACCCATCACTGAAGTATTCTTGCTTTGGATCGTCGCTCATATTGACAAATGGCAGGACGGCAATTGAGGGCTTATAAGGCAGTGGGAATGCCATTTTTTCAACTGAGGCAACCTCCATTGGGGGAGGACGAAAGTAGAAGTTCCAGATTGCAAAGACACATGCTGCCACGATGAGAACTACGAGAGCAGCCAGAGCTGCCTTGTGCAAGCGTTTTGGTTTTGGCTGTACCGCAGTCTCAGGGCCAACGCGCATACGATACACCCGAACCGGCTCCGTGATGTTCTTGACGGTATGTTCACCTAACGACTCATATGTGAGGGAGAGCTTGTTTTTGATACTGTCATACACCGTGCCTGAGATACAGATTCCTCCACCTTCAGCCAGTCCTTCTACACGAGCCGCAATGTTAATCCCATCCCCGTAGATCCGCTCTTCCTCCTGGACGACATCTCCTAGGTTGATCCCAATGCGAAACTGCATTCTCTTGTTTTCAGGGAGCTCTGCGTTTCTCACCCTGAGTTCTTCCTGGATCTCTACAGCACACCGTACTGCATCCACCACACTTCCAAACTCAGCAAGGAGGTTATCCCCTGGGGAGTCTACGACTCTTCCTCGGTGTTTCTGAATGAGGGTCGTCATTAACTCCCGATAGGAAGTTAAGGTCCGAATGGTTGCATCCTCATCCTCACCCATAAGACGGCTGTATCCTTCAACATCCGCACTCAGGATTGCCGTGAGTTTGCGTTTATAGCCCTCTTCAGTCATGGGAGTACCTCCTTAAAGGTTTCACAATTGAAAGAACAGAGGGAAGGGAGAGATACAAAGGGGAGTGGAAAGGAGCTTCAGTTTGGTTAATTCTTTCTTAAATGAAGATGTGGCTTCGCTCAGGGGGAGTAGGAAGTGTTATATTCGGAGCTTTTTGTCTCTGTCTTTCACGTGGTGTGGTTTCTGCCAAGAACTACAATATAAAAGCCTCCACAGGGGTCTTAAACTCCCGTGGAAGCTTTGGTATCGGCACCTTCTGAAAACATATGGTCATGGGTTCCTCCAGAAGGTTGAGGTTA
>CAZQDF010000263.1:0-2224 GCA_964592065.1 uncultured Dehalococcoidales bacterium
CTCCATCGGTTAAACTTTGCCAATTATAGTTGGGGTCATCAAAATGCACCACGGATGGGGAGGTTCCGTTCGTCTTTCCATCAGCATCCTCAATCGTCCACCAATAAGTTATCGTTGCCCCGGGAGGTAAACTGACCTTTCTCATATCCCACGTCCAACTGGTTTTTATCCTGGTCGCTGGAGTAAAATCAGGCCAAGCTTCGCTGGTAACCTGAGCATAGTTCATCTTATCCACCTGATAATGAAGGCGAGCATCAACGATATTGGCATGGCTCTCAGCCTCAAGATGGAAAACAAGCTCACTGGGGAAATGTATCTCTACACTGCTATCTAGAACCGAAATGCCATTGTCAGCCTGTTTATTTGTCACCCTGAGCGAAAGCTCTGAGCAAAGCGAAGAGGCTAGCGAAGGGTCCCCAGATTCTTCGCTGCGCTCAGAATGACAGATGGGATTGCCCAAAATGTTGGTATCAGCATTGACGAGAGAGGGGGTCAACAGCAAGAGGAAAGTTAGAGCTATTAAAAGAATGCGCTTAATCATTTCTTTCCGGTCACTTTAGAATGAAGGTAAGAGGTAATAAATCCATCCAAATCTCCGTCCAATACCGCCTCAGCGTTAGCTACTTCGTAATCAGTACGATGGTCTTTCACCATTTTGTAAGGATGGAGGACATAGCTCCTAATTTGGTTCCCCCAACCCGCTTCTACACGCTCTCCTTTGAGCCTGGTTCTTTCCTTTTTTTCTTCTAGTCGCTCTCTTTCAAGAAGGCGAGCATAGAGGATTCTCAAAGCAGTCTCCTTATTTTGATGCTGAGACCTCTGGTTCTGACAAATAGCCACTAGCCCTGTAGGTAGGTGAGTCGCCCTAACAGCGCTGCTCGTCTTCTGCATATGCTGCCCTCCGGGACCACTGGACCTGAAGGTATCTATTCGTAAATCCTCTGGGCTTATTTTAATATCCACTGCCTCTTCAGCCTCAGGGAGAACCTCTACCAGAGCAAAGGAGGTATGCCGGGCGTGGTCAGCATCGAAGGGGGAAAGCCGCACCAATCTGTGAACCCCATGCTCACACTGAAGATAGCCATAGGCATAATTCCCTTTAATCTCCACAATAGCGCTTTTGATGCCTGCTTCCTCTCCAGGAGAGCTGTCTAAAATATCCGCATGATAGCCGTGCCGCTCTGCCCATCTCAGGTACATGCGGAGCAGCATATTGGCCCAATCCTGAGATTCTGTGCCACCAGCACCAGCATGGAGTGAAAGCATAGCATTTCGGCTATCATAATCACCAGCAAAAATTAGCTGGCTTTCTAGTTGTTCAAACTGAGGGCTTAGTTTTTTTAGCTCTAGTTGTATCTCCTCTTTGAGGGAGGAGTCGCCTTCCTCGAGGGCTAAAACAGTCATATCATAAAGGTCGGCGATTTTCTTCTCTAGCTGGCGCCAGTCATTGACTAAATCTTTCTTACCACTGAGCTGGCGCATAACAGCTTTAGCTTTAGCAGGGTCTCGCCAAAAATCGGGACTGGCTGACTCCGCCTCTATTAGGGCTATTTCCTTCTCTTTGACAGGGATGTCAAAGATGCACCATTATGTCTGAAATTCGACGGCGCAAAGCCTCTAGCTTCTCTTTCTCTTCTTGCATTTGATGCCACCCTCACATTTAACCAAATAATTTTTCCTGATAACCTGGTTGAGAGACCAATTTACCACCGGCAGCAAAGTGAGCCAGCCGAGTAGGCTCAGGAAGACGATAGCCGCGACAACACTTCGTCACCCAGTATAGAGCTGAGGCAAGGTCAATCTTGTGACCTATGGAGACGTATATCGGCTTAACGCCAACTCTGGTTCTCAAAGCAGCCCCAATAATCTCTCCATTATCAACTAGCTCAGCATGGGAGCCAACACTATCTCCTACGGGTTCATGTCTGCCACAAAGGATAGATTTGGCACAACCTATAGTAGGCGTGCCAAGAAAAAGACCCAAGTGTGAGGCAAGCCCTAATCTCCTGGGATGAGCGATGCCCTGGCCATCAACCAGAATAATATCGGGGGTATTGCACAGTTTTTCACAGGCAGCCAAAATTAGGGGGCATTCTCGAAAGGAGAGAAGTCCAGGTATATAAGGTAAGCTAAGTTTGCTTTCAGCAGTCTTAATTTCCACAACATCGAGTTCAGGGTAGCTGAGAACTACTATTGCCCCTAGAGCCAGGCTCTGAGAATTGCC
>CAZQDF010000264.1:0-2204 GCA_964592065.1 uncultured Dehalococcoidales bacterium
TCTGTGGTAGCGAACATCAAAGGGAAAGGCCTGGTAATTGTAACAGGTTGCAGCCACGCTGGAATCGTCAATATTGCCAAGCATGCCATAGAGTTGACTGGCTGCAAGAAAATAGAAGGCATAATTGGTGGTTTGCATCTTATAGAAGCATCTGATGCTCGAATCAAAAGAACGGTTGAGGAGCTTGCCAAATTGGATATAGCATGGATATGCGCCGGTCATTGCACAGGTTTCAAAGCTCAAGTTGAGATTTACCTTGCCTTTAAGGAAAACTTCTCACCTTTACATACTGGCATGCAATTTGAGATATAATTTCGCTAGCTTACTTAAAGCCTTCCAGGAAAGGGACAATGCGCCAGAGAACTTGTAAATGGTATTTGCTTTGTCCTCTGAAAACCTATTATGAGCAAGGAAAATTAGATAGGGACTGGATAGATAATTATTGCCTGGGAGATTGGGAAAGTTGCATCAGGTACCAGATGGAGGAAAGGGGACAGCCACACCCTGATTATATGCTTCCAAATGGTGAAATCAGAAAAGAATTAGCACGATGAAAGTGTTGGTTGGCTCACTAAACAAGGTCAAGATAGAAGCAGTCAAAGAGGCATTTTCAAAGTATTTTGCCGAGGTAGAGGTAGCTGACATTGAAATTGACAGCAGAGTTCCCGGTCAGCCCATAAATGAGCAAACTTTTGAAGGTGCCAGGAACAGAGCACTGGAATTACAGAAAATTAATCGCAAAGAGAGACTTGATGGCAGGTTCTTCGTGGGTATTGAAGGCGGCATATTAAAAGTATTTTCTAAATGGTTTGCCCTCAGCGCGATATGCATTATTGATGATAAAGGACGAATAGGGTATGGGACTTCACCTTTCTTTGAACTTCCTGAAGGTATTAGTAAGCGTCTTTTAGATAGTGCTGAACTTGGCGATGTGATGGACGATTTAACTGGTGGGCAAGATACTAAACAGAAACAAGGGGCAGCGGGATATTTTACCAGGGGTGTTATGGACAGGAAAGGAATTTACATAGATGCTTTAGTTGCCGCGCTGGTTCCCTTTTTGAATGAGGGCTTATATTTTAAGAAATAAACTCTGCATCAGTTTTCAATTATATTGAAGCTTGGTTACTTAGTTCTCAGACACAGCAAACCTGACCTGTTTAGAGAGCTATATCTTTTGCTGCATTACCTAGGTAACTATAGGTCTTGAGGGAATTAGGAAACGCGGGGGTCACTTTAAATCAAGCCGGATGTTTTCCTCTAAACTCACCGATGTCACAAAACGATGAATTGCCTTCCAGCTAGTCGCGAATGTCCGCATTACTGGCTAGGATGCTTCTCACCGAGTATGGCATTGACTGCTACGGGTAGGGTCTGTTATCGTGTCATTTACACTAGCTCCAAGTTTGCCAATAACCCAAATAAGGTGGAAGGCAGAGGGCGGTATAACCCTGCCAGCCGTGGGTTAGAGAGGTTGAGGTAAGCAAATTGAATTCATTTGATCACAGACAATGGCAACACTGGTTTCCTGAAAGTGGAGCTGAGAAGCCTGTACCGCCTGCGCGGCGCGGACGCGGCACCAAGATAATCATAATTGTGGCTGCGATCCTGATTCTCTTTATTGTCCTAAGTATATCAAAGGGATTCTATACTGAGTGGTTATGGTTCAGCAGTCTGGGGTATGGCAATGTCTATGCTACTATTCTGAAGACCAAGGTACTAATCTTCTTCTCCGCAGCCATCATCTTTTGTGTCTTGTTCTTAGGAAACCTCGTCCTGGCTACACGCCTGGTTCCCAACAGTGAGGCACGTCTTTGGCCTTGGACTATAGTGCACCAGCCACAGCGGGTACACAAATGGGGCGTTATCGCAGGAACAGCACTGCTCAGCATAATATTTGGTCTGGTAGCCCAGGGCAAGTGGCTGATTGTGCTTCAGTTTCTCAATAAGCAGCCCTTTGGCATCACCGACCCGGTTTTTCATAAAGAGGTTAGCTTCTACGTCTTCTCATTGCCTTTTCTTTACACGCTGCGAAGCTGGTTCCTAGCTGCGCTGATAGTCACGCTTATTGGAAGTATTGTGATATATGTTCTGAATTATGGGATGCAGCGTCTTAAGTTCGACTTCGGCAAGCCGATATTAGCTCACGGTGGTGGGCTGCTCACGGCTATCCTGGGCATTGGTGCCTGGGGTTACTGGCTTGG
>CAZQDF010000265.1:0-2201 GCA_964592065.1 uncultured Dehalococcoidales bacterium
AATCAAAAATCTTCTTTATGCGCTGCGGCATCTTGCCCTCGAATTCGCCTACTATAATGAGGTCTAGATCATTACCTTCGTTGAAATCTCCTCTAGCGAAGGAGCCATAAAGATAGACCTTCTTCACCTTGTGCTTGTTTTTGAGGAGATTAGCTAATTCCCTCACTTGCTCATAAATCTTTTCACTATCTGCAATATTAACCCGGCATAGTTTATACACTGGTCGGCATCCTCCTGAGAATAATATTCAGATGGAATTTCGTTACCTACCAAACCATTAGGATATCTGGTAGGAATGTAATAAGAATCCAGAACCTTTCTTGGGCCAACTAAATTGCTGAATTCCTTCTCATGTTTTGAGCAATCTAAAGCCAGGTCTCTTATCGAATGAGTCAATATAACTCGCAAGCCTTTGGAGTAAAGGAAAGCCTTTAAAGCTTTCTCAGCAGCTTACTGCGACTGAAAACAAGCCCATTCGTAATGCTTGGCCATAAGACTGTCCCGGGCACTCTCCAGGTCTTTTCCCGCTTGCCTTAACCATCTTTGCTCTTTTCCTTATATCCTTTAGTCTTGCTATCTCAGATTGCCTTGAACAGGCTCCATCAATGAATGCAATGTCGTAGTAACTTGCTCTTCCTGTCATAGCCTCCCTAAATTCGACGATCTCCAGAACGGATAACAGTTCGGGCAATTCCTCCTCGCAATTAAGTATCTGCAGCTCACAACCTTCGCAACAGGTAAAGTCAAAAACGGCGACCTTTGGTTTCATAACTCCACCTCCTTAAGCTGCCCCAGTCTGGCATAGCTGAAGATAGGTCCCTCTAAACACACGTATGTGTTATCGATTTGGCAATGACCGCAGAAACCCATACCGCATTTCATCCTCCGCTCCAGCGATATCAGTATGTTTTCTTTAGCCATGCCCTTCTTTAAACACTCAGCAACTACATAGCGGTACATAACCGGCGGACCAACAACCAAGGCGACAGTTCGATTAGCCTCGACATCAAGACTGGGAAACAGGGTAGTAATAACCCCTACGCTTCCCTCCCAGGCTATGTCAGCAGGACAACGGTCTACTGATTCTAACAGGACAATATCATCTCGTTCCCACCATTCACGCAGCTCTTGACGGAAGAGCTGCTCTACCGGCTGACGGCACCCGTAAAGTAGTATAATCTTGCCAAATTGATGTCTCTTATCAAGAGCGTATTGTATCGTTGAGCGAAGTGGACAAAGGCCAGTACCACCAGCTACAAAAAGCAAGTCCTGCCCTTCTAGCTCAGGTATAGGGAAACCATTCCCGAAAGGGCCACGTGTTCCAAGTGTTTTTCCTGGCTGTAGTCGGTGTAATGCCTGTGTCACGCTCCCTACGGCTCTGACCCCCAGTTCAAAGACGGGGCCACGAGTTGGAGATGATGCAATCGAAATGGGGGCCTCGCCTATTCCCAAGACGGAAACCTGAACGAATTGTCCCGGAGTATGGTCCAAGACATTGCCATCTTCTAACTGCAATCGGAAAAGTTTCTCCTTTTCTGATAGCGTGTCAACTTCAATTAGCTTCACAGGTCTCGGCAAGTAGAGAGATTTTCCGCTTGCTTCGTTTATCATCGTGTTCTTGCTTCCCTCGCTAAATGGTTATAAGCGTATACCGGGCTCGCGATATCGACAAGACAGGCATGCACGCAACGCCCACAGCCGACGCAGCCGAGTTCGCCCCAGCGTTCTAGCATATACTTACCTTTACGGTAGAGCCTGTGTCTTAATCTGTCTGTTCCTGTTGGTCGGAAGTTTTCTCCACCAGCCACTTTGGCGAATGCATCAAACATACAACTATCCCATATGCGGTAGCGTTCTCCAGCTAGCTGGCTGAGTTCAATTGTGTCTCCAACATGAAAGCATGCACATGTTGGGCATACCGTGGTACACGAGCCACATGAGAAGCACTTTTGCCCCAGTTCCTCCCACATGGGGCTGTTCCATGCTGTATCTAGTACTTTTGGTATTTTTTGCGGAGAGATGTCCAAGGAAAGCTTGTAGCGGCTCAGGGAATCCTTTCGCAACTTCTCTCTTTGCTTCACTTGGGTCTCACTGGCGTCTGACACTTTAAGATATATCTGGCATAGCTTCTCACCTTTTTCTGACCCTGGCCTGCCCCCCGAAAATAGGACCACCTTGAATGCGAGACTCCTGTAAAATAA
>CAZQDF010000266.1:0-2197 GCA_964592065.1 uncultured Dehalococcoidales bacterium
GTTACTGGTCATGATTATCACTGTATTTTTGAAATCCACAGCCCTGCCGTGGCCATCGGTAAGCCTGCCATCCTCCAGTAGCTGCAATAATATGTTAAATACGTCGGGATGCGCCTTTTCCACTTCGTCGAATAGGATAACTCGGTAGGGACGACGACGCACTGCCTCAGTCAACTGACCTCCCTCTTCATATCCCACGTACCCCGGCGGTGCTCCGATAAGGCGAGACACAGTATGCTTTTCCATGTATTCCGACATGTCTAGTCTTACCATAGACCCTTCATCGTCGAAGAGAAACTTGGCTAAAGCGCGAGCTAACTCGGTTTTACCCACTCCGGTGGGGCCGAGGAAGATAAAGCTGCCAATGGGACGTTTGGGGTCCTTGAGCCCAGCTCGGCCTCGTCTGATAGCTTCAGCAACAGTTGATACTGCCTCTTCCTGGTCCACTATCCTCTGGTGAATCCTTTCCTCCATATGAATCAATTTGTCTGTTTCTGCTTCCAGCATTCGGGAAACAGGTATGCCTGTCCACTGGGCGATTAATTCGGCGATACTCTCTTCATTTACCACAGTATCAATTTTCTTATCTCGCTGCCATTCTAGTTTAGCTTGGTTATGTTCTTGTTCCAAATGCAATCTTTCCGCTTTCAGTTCGGCAGCTTTTTGATAGTCCTGCCATTGGGATGCGGCATCTTCCTCATCACGCAAATGCTTCATCTTCTTATCCAGCGCTTTAACCTCCTCTGGAGCGCTTTCCATATCAATGCGTAATTTGCTGGCTGCTTCATCTATCAAGTCGATTGCCTTATCAGGGAGGAATCTATCAGCTATATATCTCTGACTCAGCTTGGCAGCGGCTACCAGAGCGGAATCCTCGATTTTTATTTTATGGTGTGCTTCATATCTGGGACGAAGTCCTCGTAGCATCTCTGTGGTTGCCTCTATGCTAGGTTCGCTGATGAAAACCGGCTGGAAACGTCTTTCCAGAGCTTTGTCTTTCTCGATATGCTTTCGGTATTCATCCAGAGTAGTGGCGCCGATGCACTGGAGCTCACCACGAGCTAGCGCTGGCTTTAACATGTTGCTAGCATCAATTGCCCCCTCGGCAGCCCCACCTCCTACAACGGTATGAAGCTCGTCGATAAATAAAATGACTTCACCAGTCGCCTGACGAACTTCGTCTAAAACTGCCTTTAGCCTTTCCTCAAATTCACCGCGAAATTTGCTTCCAGCCACCAGAGCTCCCATATCTAAAGCCACCACCTTTTTCCCTTTAAGGGAGTCGGGGACATCTCCAGAAACAATCTTCTGGGCCAGTCCCTCGGCAATAGCTGTCTTGCCAACACCAGCGTCGCCAATGATTACAGGGTTATTCTTAGTGCGTCGGGAAAGTATCTGCATCACACGTTTAATCTCATCCTCTCGTCCGATTACAGGGTCGAGTTTGCCCTGATGAGCCATTTCCGTGAGGTCATGGCCATATTTTTCCAGGGAGCGATATTTGCTTTCTGCCTGGCGGTCAGTGACTCGATGACCACCACGGATTTTCTGCAAGGCTTGATAAATCTTTTCTTGGTCAACACCAAATTCGGATAGAATCGAGGCAGCTTCACCTCTGGTTTCGCCAGCAATAGCAATAAGCAGGTGCTCAGTGCTGACGAATTCATCCTTAAGCCTGTCAGCTTCACGGTTGGCGTTTTCCAGAAGGTGAGAAATTCGAGGAGTAGCGTAAATCTGCCCTGCCTCATAAGCTACCTTGGGGAAGCGGTCCAGCGTTGCCTCTACTTTCCTCTTTAGTGCTTCGACATCCACACGTAGCTCCCGCAATATTTCCTGAGTTACCCCTTTTTCTTGCTCCAGCAAAGCCAGCAAGACGTGTTCCACATCCCACTGGTTATGTTTATAGCGCCCGACTAGCTCCTGTGAGGCTGCCAAAACCTCTTGTGCCTGCTCAGTGAATCTCTCTGGTTTCAACTTTCTATACCTCCTTCCATTCTACGTCTTCTATTATGTCCTCCATTACTTCTTCCATCTCAGCTAGCGCAATTTTCTTGATTTCTCTCTCCATTTCCTCCATTTGGCGTTGCATATCTTTCATCCTTTGCATTAGCCTCATGGCGACCTCCACACCCGCCAAATTAACGCCACAATCGCTCATCAAAGCCTTGATGTAGCGCAAGCGGTCAATATCATCTTC
>CAZQDF010000267.1:0-2197 GCA_964592065.1 uncultured Dehalococcoidales bacterium
TCAATGTCTTTCTTTCTCCACTGAGGATCATCTTGAGGGGCTTAATGCTTTCTTAGAGAAGAGGCCGGCTAAATTCACCGGTAAGTAAATAGGGGCAGGAGGTAAGAAAATGGAGATCAAAAGTATAAGCGTGATGGGTGCTGGAGTTATGGGCCGCGGTATCGCCCAAGTAGCTGCCCAGGCTGGAATTAGCGTAACCTTGAGGGACATAAAGGAAGAATTCGTTCAAAGGGGAATTAAAAATATTGAACAGTTCATGGACCAAGGAATTAAAAGGGGCAAGCTTACTGAAGAACAGAAGAAGGAGACCTTAGCAAGGATTAAAGGTGTCACGGATTTAACGGAGGCAGTAGAAGGGGTTGACCTTATTATCGAAGCTATTGTGGAGGATCTAGAAGAGAAGAAACGGTTCTACAGAGAGCTGGATAAAATATGCCCACCTAATGTGATTTTTGCTTCTAACACTTCCTATTTGAGCATAACTGAGTTAGCGGCGGCTACGAAAAGGCCTGACCGTTTTATCGGTATGCATTGGTTTAACCCACCCCAACTTATGGGCTTAATAGAGGTAGTAAGAACGCCAAGCACTTCCGAAGAGACGGTAAGCGCTATTGTTGACCTCTCTAAGAAGGCAGGAAAGACCCCAATGGTATGCAAGGATTCACCCGGCTTTGTGGTAAATAGAGTTCTTCAGCCTTGGTATAACGAAGGGATGAGGCTTCTTGAGGAAGGAACTGCCACAGCACAAGATATTGACACTGCCATTAAGCTTGGCGGTGGTTTTCGCATGGGGCCTTTGGAGCTAAGGGACCTTGTAGGATTAGATATTGGGCTTAAAGGCACCCTTGCTATTTATGAGCAGCTTAGAGATGATAAGTTCAGACCTCCACAATGCCTTATAAAAAAGGTTCAAGCCGG
Source organism: uncultured Dehalococcoidales bacterium (assembly GCA_964592065.1). Taxonomy (GTDB): domain Bacteria; phylum Chloroflexota; class Dehalococcoidia; order GIF9; family AB-539-J10; genus JAFGBN01. Next base: position 919 of record CAZQDF010000267.1, read on the forward strand.
GCACTATGGAAGAAAGACTAAGAGAGGTTTCTATGAATACCAATGATCTCAAGTTAAAGTAAGATGATGAATAGCTCAGAGCAAAAAAAGAAGGTAAGTATAATGAAAAAAGTTGTTGTAATTAGTGCTGCGCGAACGCCAGTGGGCAATTATGGAGGCGCTCTACGAGATATGCCAGCATACGACCTGGCTGTTCTAGTTCTTAATGAGGCAATAAAGAGAGCTAGAGCAGAACCAGCCTCAGTTGATATGGTAATTATGGGGCAGAATTATCAAAGTGGCGAGTATGTGAATATTGCTCGCATGGCCTTACTTAAGGCCGGTTGGCCAGTGGGAATTCCTGGCCTTACAATTGATCGGCGATGCCCTAGTGGCTTTGATGCGATTTGCCTAGGTGCTGCACTGATCCAGAGCGGAAACGCAGATATTGTAGTCGCTGGTGGTGTAGAGAGCATGAGCACTGCTGAGCTTTATACCACTGGAGACCTAAAGTGGGGATTAGGGGGAAAAGGCGACATGCCTAGAGGTCATGCCTCCCTCTCAACATGGGGAATACCACTATATGATAGGGTGCTGCGCGCTAGGGTTATGTCTCAGCCTGAGGAGATATTTGGCGTCTTACCAACGATGATGACATGGGCTGAAACAGCAGCTAAGGAGTATAACATCCCGAGGGAAGCTATCGATAAATGGGCATTGCTGAGCAACCAAAGAGCTTGTGCTGCTATCGACTCAGGAAAGTCTAAGGAGGAGATTGTTCCTGTCTCTGTTCCACAACGCAGAGGTGAGCCAATATCCTTTGATAAGGATGAACGCCCTCGCCCTGATACTAGTTTGGAAGCGCTTTCCAGATTGAGACCTATTTTAGGTGGAATCTGCACTGCGGGTAACTCATCTGGTGAGAGCGATGGTGCAGCAGCCTGTGTGATAACATCGGAGGAAAAGGCGAAGGAAATAGGTGCGGAGCCAATGGGCTACCTTAGGTCTTTTGCTATGAGCGGTGCTAACCCTACTCGTGTGTGGGAAGCAGCAACAGTAGCGGCTAGAAAAGCACTTGAAAAAGCAGGGCTTACTTGGGATCAGATAGACCTCATTGAAATCCACGAGGCTTTCGCTGCCCAGGTATTGGCAAATATCAGGGAGCTAGGGCTTAGTGAAAAGGATTATGATAGGATAAATGTTAATGGCTCCTGTGTTGCTATTGGTCACCCCTTAGGTGCTACTGGAGCAAGGATTCTTACCTCCTTGCTCTACGAAATGAGAAGACGCAATGCAAGAA
>CAZQDF010000268.1:0-1511 GCA_964592065.1 uncultured Dehalococcoidales bacterium
CGACCACATCACAGATATCGTTCGTGTTGACGCCATTTGCGGCATAACCCTGGCAAAGAAGGTAGCAGATTTGTGTGACGCTTTCAATGTCAAGTGTGAGCTACATAGCTATGGTCCGTCCACAGACCAGTTTGCTAACCTCCACGTAATCGGTGCCACCAGGAACAGCGACTTCTTTGAGAAGATGGAGCCCGGCGATCTGTACGATGTGTGTGCCAAGGACGTGGTAAAGATTGATAATGAAGGCTTTGTTCACCTGCCCTCCAAGCCAGGCCTGGGTCTTGAACTTGACTTTGACGAAATCAAAAAACGTACCATACTAACTATGTAAGACTTACTGATAATGTAAACCAGAATAGGGTGATATACAACTTGAACCACTCATAATAGGTAACGGGGAGGGTGGTTCAAGTTGTATACCTGCGGAGCGGATGTCTTTACTGATGAAGTAGCCAGTATAATGTTAAGGATATAGTTATGGCTTTATAGAGCATTTATCCAAGCAAGCACAAAATCAAAAGGAGGGAGAAAAATATGAAAGACAGCCCAAAGATCACTAAAGCAGAAGTACGCCAGTTCAGTTATCCAATGAAAGACGCGGCAGTACCCCCTGGGGGCGGGATGGGCAGCTACGAAAAAGGAGCCACTTTAACTCGTGGGGCCCACATTTTCCGGGTCTTCACTGATGCCGGCGTCACCGGGGAGTATATGGGAGGCTCAACCGCGGAGTACTCTGTCTTTCCGATGATAATTCCCAGAGTAATAGGACGTAACGCCCTGGAGAGGGATGCCATATATACTGATGTCAGGCATATGCTACAGCAGACTATGCCTAACGCTGGTAGTCCACTGGATATAGCCCTCTGGGACCTGGCCGGTAAGTTCTATGACTCCCCGATTTACGAGCTCCTGGGCGGCCCCTATCGCACCAGCCTCCCCGCCTACGCAAGCTGCTGGCAAGCCGACCGCAGTAAAGATGGCCTGAATTCTGCAGAAGCCCACGCTGAGTTTGCTCAGCAGTGTCTTGAACTAGGCTACAAGGGATTCAAGACACACCCCTGGGGGAGGAACGAATCTACGATTGAAGAATGGGTAGCTACCAACCACGCTATAGCCAGACAAGTTGGCGGTAAAATGGACTTAATGCTTGATGGCCACTGTGCTCTCAGGACCTTCGGCGAGGCTCTGAAGGTGGGATGGTCCTGTGACGAAGAACACTTCTTCTGGTGGGAAGACCCCTATATGCATGCAGAGTCGGCTTTTCCTTATCGCAAGATACATCAAATGGTCAAGACACCATTGCTGCAAATGGAGCATGTGTGGGGACTGGAAGCTCATATAGACAATATTGTGGCTGAGGGTACAGATTTTGTACGGGGCGACCTTTTATACGATGGCGGCATTACAGGGGTGATGAAGATAGCCCATGCATGTGAAGGCTTTGGCTTAGACATCGAGCTGCACAGGGCTGGTCCGGCAGAGCGCCACGTTATGGCTGCCGTACGCAATAC
>CAZQDF010000268.1:1521-2180 GCA_964592065.1 uncultured Dehalococcoidales bacterium
TATGAGATGGCTTTGGTTCATCCCAAGGGTCTATGGGGTGGACCACAGGTTTACACATCTGGCTACAAAGATGGTCTGGATGCTATTGATAAGAACGGCTGTGTACCGGTGCCGCAGGGACCAGGATTGGGTGTGGAGTATGACTGGGACTACATTAACAAAAACACAACATCGGTGGCTGTTTACGAGTAATCTACAACAACAATCATACTTATAAAGTGCCATGTAGTCCATAAATTACTATTTGGAGGTGTAGCACTGTAGAAGCCTTTCTTAGGAGGTATCATTACCATAGACCACACCTGGGGTTAGACATGACTCTGCTACTTTTGAAAAAGGATGTAGACTGTCGGATATTTACGGAGAACCGGGCGCTTTATTGACATTTAGGGTTAGCTTTTTGTATGCTTAAAAAGCAACCCTTACGTAAAAACAAGCACGTTGCAGGTCTTTCATTCTCAGCCTAGCAGCCCAATTAAACCTTTTTTATCCTGCCGTGCCCGGAGTCCTGAGAGTAATAAGCTTTAGAGGTAGAGACGAGGAGGTGGTACTCTTGAAATAAGTCAACTGAAATGGCAAAAGACAATGCTCGAATAAACTTAAATGCTTAGAAAAGATTAGTTGGTTTGGTTTTTCAAACTTGGAAAGGAGATGGTGAA
>CAZQDF010000269.1:0-2179 GCA_964592065.1 uncultured Dehalococcoidales bacterium
AACATCTGGTAGATAACCTCATCGCAGATCTTATGCACATTAACAAACCGATCCAACAGCAGGTGATTGAGAACCTGACCAAAGCCAACAAAGAGATGGGAAGAGCTGTAGCTAAAGGCCTGAAACTTTGACAGAGATGATGGAAGGTCGGGACTGTTAACTAGTATGAAAACCCTGCGTCATCCTCCAGAATATGCATTCTAGGTAACATTATAGACAATATGTATCAACAAAAGGATTAAAGGGGAAACAATGGTGACCTGCCCATAGTAGTTGTACCACTCATTAAGTTAGTGCCAAAATAGTTACAGGAGCAGGTGGTCGTTAGCCCAAGAGACTATGTGGCCGGAGCTGATTGATGGTATCTAGATGCAGGATCGCATATCTTGCTGTTACTTATCAAAGTTGTTCACCTGACATAATTCATTTACAAAATCATCTGTACTCTTGAGCATTAACATCACATCGTCCACAGCCATATCTATATAGTTGTAGTAACTTCTTGCAGCAGCTAAAGCACTTCCAATTATAGCGGATTTCATTAGAGCTTCTCTGTACTTCAGATACCTGGCACGACACGTGTCCGCAAGGCTGAAGCCGTGGCAGCTGCCCGAATAATCGCTGACCAGCTCGGCGATGGCATGCTCTTGCTGATGACCAACGAGCAAGCCGATGAAGTATCCCAGCTTCATGTAATCCTGCCAACCTTCGCGGGCTCCACCCCCGCACTGCGCCGTATGGTAATCGAGCGGAACCTGCCCCGGCGGACTGCCCGAAGCAACTTAGAGACTCAAGCTTATACGATGGAGAGAACTGCCACTCAGAAGATACCTGTCTTTGATACCACAGAGGTAGTCCGCTTCCTGGATAATACGATGGCCCTGAAATACCTAGCTGATACGCTGTGTTCCTTTACCAGAATCGAAAGTTTTGCTTTGCCAATAAGGGTAAGGAAGGGTGTCTGGCGTAAGATTAGGTTTAACGATATGGATATTGACAGCCTGCTGACATTCTGCCAGGCTGTTGATGAAGAGCATAGGTTTCACTTCTACAAAAGAATAGCCGATTTATGTCTCTTTGTATTGGGTATGTTCCCCGAGCATGTGACTATGGATTACCGCTATCCCTCCAGTAGCGGAGGTAGGCCGAAGCTGTTTGGCAGGCTGAGACGGTCTGCGGAGGATTATGAGGAAGAGGGTAGGCGATTCTACAAGCTGGCTGGGGAGCACAGAGATGCGATGACTTTAGATATTGCTCAGGTTATGTGGCAGCTCTACCAGAAATTCAGCATTGCCAAGAAGCCTCTTAATTACATTTCAGAGCAGTTAACCCCGTTTAGAAAGGCAAGACTATTTCCCTCTCCGTCGGACAATTAGTCCAATACACCTTGAGGTAATGAGGCGAGCTGCATCTCTTGCCTACTGGCAACGCCAAGCAATTTAAGAACAGTCTATGAGAGCAAGACAATGTTCGGGATTGTTCAGTCGTGTTTTTAGCTTGCCCTTAACAAATACCCATTAAGTGACTTTCTGGCAGATTCTTTGGCGAAGGCGATTGAGCAGCGCAATAACAAGAAAGGCAGGTTTTCGAGCCTGTTTTCTCAATATCGGCGGCAAATTGTGCCACTCGCGTTGGTGGCAAGCAACAGATGGTGAACGAATCCCGCTTCGCCAGGTGGAGCGAACAAGGCAATAAGCTGGGGTCAGCACTTTAGCATAATTCTTCCGTCTGTTGTATCATAGGTGCAGACGCAGTCCGGGATAAAGACATGTGGGAGGTTTTATTATGGCAAAAGAAGTTATTACAGTACCTAACGCGCCTAAATTACCCTTTTCCCCAGCTACAAAGGCTGGAGATTACATTTTCGTATCAGGTCAGGTTGGATTCATGGATTCCGGTGGTAGAGAAGTGAAGGGGATAGAAGCCCAGACCCGACAATGCTTGGAAAACATAAAGCAGGTCTTGGAAGCAGCAAGTTCATCCTTGAATGATGTAGTGAAGGTGACCGTTCTATTGAGCCATGCCGATCATTTTACCCAAATGAACGAGGTATATCAAAGCTACTTTCTGAAAGACTACCCAGCCCGCTCTACGATTGTGACAGGCCTCGTGAGGCCCAGTATGCTTGTTGAGATAGAATGCATAGCTTACTCGACATACAAGCGTGCGTAGCCGCCCT
>CAZQDF010000270.1:0-2175 GCA_964592065.1 uncultured Dehalococcoidales bacterium
CTCTCCTATTCTATCAAAGATGCATTAGCAAAGCTATCGGAATAGAACTGAGCCCCCAAGGTGTGAGCTCTTTTCTTGGTGGCCTCAAATGTGGAAATGGCAAGCTGGTTTACTTCAGAGCATTGCGCGTACTCTGCATATGGCTATGGAAGCAAGGTTACATATCTGATAACCCCATAGCTAAAGTAGACGCTCCAAAGACGGCCAAGCAGATATTGCCCAGCGTTACTACCGAACAGAAGCAGATACTACTTGAATGCGCTGACAATTCAAGAGACAGAGCCATAATCTCCCTGTTCTTTGATAGCGGTTTAAGACTCAGTGAGTTGTGCTCCATTAGGCCGGAATACATGGACTGGGAAAGTAACACGCTGAAAGTCATCGTAAAGGGTAACAGGGAGGCAAAAGCTGCTTTCACTCCTCATACTGCTAGGCTTCTAAAGGATTACATATCTAACAATGGTCATAACCAGACTCTATTTGGAATGAGACCGAGAGGTGTCCAAGATATGCTCAGTAGGCTCAATGTCGCTACAGGGATAAAGTGTAATGCCCACAGTTTTAGAAGAGGGTTTGCCTGTAATCTGCACAAGAAGGGGTTATCTACTCTATCAATAATGCACCTTGGTAGGTGGAGCAGCTTGGATATGGTTACTCGCTATACCAAGAGCATAACTTTTGATGACTGTCTGGAGCTATACAAGAAGGTTAACTCCTAGCTTTGACACATGAGTAGGAATCATGCGTGTTAACCTGGCTACACCGAGACTAGGTGGCTGGGAAAGCCTGGACATGGTGCTGAGATATACAAGGTCAGTGAGTTTGAGGATAGCTTAAGCTATACCGGAATATCAACAACGGTTAGAGTGAGTCCATCGCCCACTTCTGAGCGGCGCGAAGTAGTCATCGCCCATCGCCCAATCCAAAAGGGGATACCCCCCTGTGAGTATTTAGATACCTGTCCCTGACCTATTTGAGTTTTGAGGATAAGCTGAAGCTTTATCGTAGGCTTGAAGCTGTATCCAAAGGCTGATAGGTGGGCTAAATCGTATCTGAAGGCTACTATTTCAGCCTTTCCATTGCAAGTCTTATGCGGTCAGCCTGAGACCGCAGTCTATCTATCTCTCGTTGCTTAACACCAATTTGGCCCCTTATGTAGTTTATTGCTGAGTCATAACCCCCACAAGGGTTAATATCAAGCCAAGTTCCCGTCGGCTCATCATTTGCATGTGCTTCTATACATGCTGCTTTCAATTGATATTTGCCATTGAGCTCAATTTCAAGCATCTGTATCTCAGATTGTAAACTTTCAATTTGGCGCTGCAACCCCATCCATTCATCATACAGCTTTGAATATTCTCTCTGCCTTTGTCGAACTCTCTGTTGTTCCCTTTGCTTGCACGATTCCTCTTGCTGCCGCCTTTCGGCCTCCTGTTGTCGTTGCCGTGCCTCCTGTTGTTGTCGTTGCTGTGCTGCCTCCTGCTGTTGTCTGGCTTGGTCATAATTGTTGCCTTGATAATCATTAGGAAGCGTGGATTGGGGTTCACTTCTGGAAACAGTTATGCCCACTACGACACCTGCTATAACCAGAGCGCATGCTAAGCCAGCTATAATGGGAATACGTTTCTTTATATCCATTTCAGTCTCGTTATTATAATATCAGCCTAACCTGAATTAACCCTCGTCCTAATCATATCACCAACCAACCTTAATCGAAAATCCATCGCCCACTTCTGAGCACTGCGAAGCACTTAGCTAGTCATCGCCCATCTCCCAAACCCAAAGGGCATACCCCCCTATCGGGATTAGGATACCTGTCCCTGACCTATACGAATTTCCGGAGCCAGAATGATGTTAGGAGGTATGCAATATGAAATTGGCTTTAAGGCTTGAGATAACACGTTTATCGAGGGTCTTAATCTATTTCTGCGTGTTTTGCGAGCCTATAAAAAAGGGGCTATGGCGATGCCAGTACACACATCAAAGGTAAGACAGACCACCATAGTAATAAAACGAGCAAGAAGGGAAAATTAAGAAGGTGCCTCACGCAACGCTAACTCCAAAATTCGGAATAGTGATTATGTCACCAGACCAACCAGACATGGCACAGAAGTCTGCTGGTCTTGCCCATTTGAACCTAGCGACTAATCGGCATGTGAAGGTTTACGAAAGAGA
>CAZQDF010000271.1:0-2165 GCA_964592065.1 uncultured Dehalococcoidales bacterium
TAAAAGAGCCGGAGTTCCTTGGCTACTATTATCTCGTGCTTACCCCGGAGGATCTCGGGGGCTATGTATTTTGGCAGAGCATCCCTTTGCTTCTTTTAAAAGGACTGCTCAGTGGTGAGACAAAGCCTAGCGGGACACAAATTTCGGCAGCCTCGGATGGTGTGACTGTTTACAGAGTCCCAAAATTTAAGGAAGAAGTTACCATACCTGATAGTTTTGCCGGTTATCTAAGGAATATGGGTAGTATTGGAGAGATGGCCAAATTGGGTGTTTTGGCCGAAAAGGTCTTGGGCATTACTAAGAGTGAAATGGATAAGCTCAAAATAGAACAGGAAGCTTCAGTTTTAGAAGAGAAGGCAAAAGGAAAAGATACAAAGAAGGAAAAAGCGTTTCAGCTATTTAGCGAGGGAAAAGGTCCCAGCGACCCTGAAGTGAAGGCTTTGGGGTTACATAAGTCCACTCGATTTAAATACTTCAACCAGTATCAGGCACTTCGTAAGACATAGTCTTGTATCCTCTGATATAGCCTATCGTCAAGCACCAACCGAGAAGCGAAAGGCCGCTAATTTATTCAATCTTTACTCCTGTATTCTATCTTCCTCTAGAGATGATTAAAGGACCTAGGTTTGCCAATAGGAACGGAAAAAGGCGACTCTAGGTTTGCCTGTGCAAGCGAGCCAGGTTTGCCAATAGAGGCGACTCTAGGTTTGCCAATTTCGGTTAAAAAGCAGTTGATATCATATTTCATATTAAGGAATATGATTAAGGATGATTTAATAGTAACTATGGGTTATTCTCTAGTTGCTCAATACGATGGTTTGTGACCAAAGCTACAAAATGACCCGTTTATTTACCTTATAACCTAATTGCTAAATCCGTTCAAAGTAACTATTGGAATTTCTTTTTAACGGTGATACCATGGGGATGTTAGAGTCAAACTGAAAGAATAAAAGATACTGAGGAGACGCCTATGTATAGAGATCAAATCAGACAAATAACGAAGGCCCACCTAGAGGATGGGGAAGATGAGTGCAGGTGGTGTTTTGCGGTGGATATGGAGAGGATCAAGTGCAACCAAATTGCCCAATATGACTTCCCGGATGCCACCGTCCTGCACTTTAGATGCCCTAGATGCGATGGCGAGTTTAGCTACTACATTCGCGCCTGGGGAGAGGACTATCTTCGGGACATCACATCAAAGCTACATCCGGAGCTGAAGGGCAGAATAAATGATAATCTAATTCGCGAGATTAATGATCGTATGTGGCCCGAATACAATTGCGACTAGCTCCCAACATATTGAGGTAAACCAAATGATACGAGGTAGGCCTTGAGTTTATCGGGTGTTTTCTTATCTGAAAATGATAGAATCGGATGGAGGTAGTTATATGGCCAATACCGAAATGATTATTGATTCTGTCAGGTTAGCTATAATGGATTATCGGAGACGAGTAATACTGAAAGAGAAAGGCGGGGAAAGATACCTCGCCATATGGGTCGCCGACGCGGGGGCTGATGCGGTAGCCGCAGCGCTACAGAAAGTTCACTTTGAAGAACCCTATACTTGGAATACACTCGGAGCAACTGCGAGTAAACTGCGAGCTAGACTCAAATATGTTTTAGTTGATCAACTCGTCGGCGAAACCGCACATGCCAAGGCCTTCCTTGAAAAAAAGGAATCATTGAAATTGATTGCAAAATATCTGATGCCCTGGCCGGAGCTACGAGAGCAGGTGCACCGATATTCGTTGAGGAAGGGATTTTAATGAGGTCAGGGATTACTACCGATGAAACTAGTGAGATTACTATGTCCAAAGGCGAGTAGCTAGACAGCATTTCCAAGCAGTCCAACCATCACGCTTTCTAAGTGACCCTTACCCAACAAAAGCCTCTTTTGTGACCTACGAGTAACAATCCAAGCTAAAGATTACTGCATAATGAAGTTAGAACTCTGTACCAACTCGGGTCAGGCTAACGTTGATATCTAAAGAGAGGATTCTCTTATAGCTCATGCTCGCGCTTTTAATCTTTCATTTGCTTCTTCCAGAGAGTTATAACCATATTGTTTTACCATGTATTCGAGAACTACTTCATCTCCGTTAATATTCTCCAACTTTAGCTCTAATACGTTCTGATAATAAAGCTCAAGAGTTTTCTTTGAATAA
>CAZQDF010000272.1:0-2119 GCA_964592065.1 uncultured Dehalococcoidales bacterium
GCCGTGCTAGGTGGGGAGCTAGCGGTGCCCTGTACCCGAAAACCGCTATAGCGGGACTGAATCCCTGCTTGAGGTTGCTGGCTTATTAGGTTACTCTGGCTAAGCAGTGTTGATGGTTGGGTTCTATACAATTGGGGACTATGAACCCCGTTAGGTCCGGAAGGAAGCAGCGGTAAATAGTATCCCTAGTGTGATATGGAGTTGCCTGGCTGGAGCTAGCTGGCTGGAGTGTCTTTTGAGTTTAGGAATCGAGAGCAGGTGCGCGGCCTCATTATAGACAGCATATTAAATATTTGAGCAGCAATCTTCACTCTCTCATATATACATCTTTATATTGGTCTCTTATTACTTTTTTATCAAACTTTCCCACGCTCGTTTTTGGAATTATATCAACAAACTTTACCTCATCGGGAAGTTGCCACTTGGCAAATCTTTTGCTAAGGTGGTCAATGATATTATCTTTGGTGACTTCTCCCTTAAATTCCTCTCTTAAAACCACCAAAGGCAGCGGCCTCTCCTCCCATTGAGGGTGAGGCACTCCAACTACAGTGGCTTCTAGTACCCCAGGATGCCTCATTATTTCATTCTCCATGCCTACAGAGGAAATCCACTCTCCCCCACTCTTTATCACATCTTTAATCCTATCAGTGAGTTTCAAATATCCCTCAGGGTCAATAGTTCCAATATCACCACTCCTCCAGTAACCATCCTCCGAGAATTGTGCTTCTGTTCTTGGAGCATTATAGTAACTAGCAGTAACCCAGGGTCCTCTTACCAACACCTCTCCTGCTGATTTGCCGTCATGAGGAAGTTCCTTGCCTTCTGAATCAACTATTTTGATATCGAGGCCCGTAAGTGTAAGTCCCTGCTTACTCCTCAATTCCCATTTTTCTTCTGGGGGCAGTTTGTCCTCTAGCCAAGGTTTCGATCTGTTTATTGTGACAACTGGTGTAGTCTCTGTTGCCCCATAGGAGTGAACAATTTCAGCTCCGGTTAACTCATGAAATCCTTTCATCATGGCTATTGGCGGTTCGCTGGCACCACAGATAAACCGTACTCCTTTGAGATTCGGCTTTCCTTTCACACCCTTGATATACTCCAGCATTGGCATCCAGATAGCAGGAGCTCCGCCACTAGCAGTCACCTTCTCTTGAATCATTAGAGCAATGATCGGACCTACATCTTGTGCTGTGTACCTTCCAGGGAAGAGAAGTTTTGATCCAGCCAGAGTGGCTGCCTGAGGAGTTCCCCAGCCCATGGCGTGAAACATAGGGGTCATCTGCAAGAAACAATCTCTATGTGTTAACTCTAATGCTATAGTAATTTGCGTAGTACGCATATAAACATCTCTGTGGGAGTAATACACTCCCTTGGGCTTTCCGGTGGTTCCTGTGGTATAACAAGCGGCATAAACAGACTTTTCGTCAACCATGGGCCAATCATATTCCGGTTCTACCTCTTTTAGGAGGTCTTCATAGCTATAAACTGGACTTAACTTTGTTTTGATGTCACTCAGTTTCTTATCCGTCATAATAATATAGCCTTTAACAGTTTTAAGCTCAGATGCCACAGTTTCGGCAACTGGTATAAGTGTTTCATCTACGAAGATTAGCTGTGCTTCAGCGTGATTGGTAATGTAAATCAAATCTGAAGGTGCTAGCCTTAAATTTAGCTGTAGAAGAACAGCTCCAATCCCTGGAATCCCAAAGAATAACTCATAGTGTCTATAGGTGTTCCACTCAAGTATTCCTATCCTGTCTCCAGCTTTGATTTCCAGCCCATCTAAAGTGTTGGCAAGTCTTTTTATTCTTTCATAAGCATCTTTGTAGGTATAGCGGAAAAGTCTGTCTGGCGTCTTGGTGACAATTTCCTGACCGCCAAAGTTTCTAGCAGCATGCCTTATCAAGGTAGTTATGTTAAGCTGATAATCATCTTGTGAAGTCGATGGGAGTCCCTTTACGATTTTCATATTTACTCTCTCCTTGCTAAGGATATATTAGCATCCATCGCTTAGTGGGCAAAATCGCCTAGCCTTAGGACAGTAATGGCACAATACGCTAGCTGCTCTCGTTCAGATAGATGAGAGACACATACATGGATTATGAAAGGGCACTATAAT
>CAZQDF010000273.1:0-2117 GCA_964592065.1 uncultured Dehalococcoidales bacterium
CCACGACCCCCGGTTCCGAAGACCGGTGCTCTTGTCCGCTGAGCTATAGGCGCATGTATCTAATTTACGCACGAAAAGGTCGTGATGTCAACCGCCAAGGTCTAAATTGATAACCATTTGCTAACCACTTGCCAACATTTCTTCAGCCGATTGTTGTGCAGTCTGCTGTAAGCCCTCTTCGAAGCGAAGTGCCGCTACTTCTTGGAGCCCAGGCATTATATGCGAATAGATGTCGAGAGTAATGCCGATGCTACTATGCCCAGACGCTCACTCACTATCTTGGGGTGAATGCCCTGCTTGAGCATAAGGCTGGCATGAGTATGGCGGAGATCGTGGAACCTAAGAGTAGGTAGCCCAGCACTTTTAAGAATCTTCTTAAAAGTGTGGGTAATAGTTGAGGGGTCTAGTGGCTTGCCATCCGGCTTGGAAAACACTAGGTCATCATCTTGGAGCCTTAGCTCTAGCAATAATCGTTCGGCTATCTGTCGTTCCTTTAGCTGGCGCAGAATAATGCATAGCATTGGCGACAGCGCTATTGTGCGGCGACTTTTAGCCGTTTTCGGTTTCCCAAAGATGAAGCCTCTGTTGGACAATCGGTGGAGTGTCTAGGTTACACTTAGTTGAGCCAAATACAGGTCAACATCCTTCCATGATAATCCAAGTAGTTCGCTACGTCTCATACTGACCTGACCCCCGAAAACGAGTCCAGTGTCATGTTAGACTGGGAATTAAGAAAGGGGGCAATAGATGGTCAGAAAATCTTATACGCCAGAGCAGATTATCAACAAGCTGCGTGAGGCAGAGATACTGCTAAATCAAGGTAATACGCTGCCTGTAGTCTGGAAGAAAATCGGGGTGAGCGACTGCACCTACTATCGTTGGCGTAAATAGTATGGAAGAAGGTGTTATAATAAAACTAGAAGGCAACGTAGCTATTGTCACTGGAGGAGGGGGAGGGAATGGGCAAGGCATGGTTCTCTGCCTGGCTGAGGAGGGAGCCGATGATTGTTGATATCAATAAGGATACTGCCAATAAGGTTGCTAATGAGGTCAAGGCATTAGGTCGTAAATCATTAGCCGTAGAGGCTGATGCTACTGATAACAAGCAGATTGACCATGCGGTTCAAAAGGTTATAGACAACTTTGATGTTCCGAAATATTCTCTCACCGCTAACATAACCATAGCAGCAGGATGACAGCTTTTTCGAGCTTGTTGGAACAACCGGTGTGAAATAGAGGTTTAAAAGAAGTTTAATAGAGGAGGTTTATATGTCTAAGAACCATACTGTAAGTAGCAAAGCAGAGAAACTGGACAGAGTTCAAAAAAGAGCTTACGAACTCGTACGCAAATATCATGGCTGTGCTCAGTGTACATTACTGGCAGTTCAGGAAGTGTGCGAGCTAAGAGATGACCGATTATCTAAAGCAGCAATTGGACTCTCTGGTGGTATAGCTTCAATGGGATCTGCATGCGGGGCATTGACTGGAGCAGCCCTGGCTCTGGGAATAAAATACGGGCGTGACGTTAGCGCGCTAGAGGGGCCGGAAGAAGAAGCTATTGAGATGGAATATGCCGCGTTCGAGCCTGTGGCAAAGCTATTCAAGTGGTTTGAACGAGAGTTCGGGAGCACCATTTGCCGTGAAATTCAGAAGTCTTTTATGGGTACGGAACTGAGTGACAGCGTTCCTTGGCAGAAGGAGTGGATGGAAGAGCTTGGTATTTCAGAGCACTGCGCTCAGATAGTGGCCAGGACAGCCAGAAGAGCCGCCGCAATGCTTGAGAATCCAAATCTGAGCATCTTGGATAAAGTGTAGCTTAAAGGCAGGCTTTCCCCTTGTTAAACCAATTGCTAATAGAGCAACTCTTGACTCCAGGAGTCAATTGGCATTTCTACTTGGGCCATAATGGACCTCCTGTGCCCGGCTATCTATCCACTTGAAGGATTCTACCACCCTTTTGCTCAGATGCAGCAGCTTCGTCATTTCCGAAGACCCGAGCTACCCTGGTGGCATCAGCCAGCAGCTTTACCGGCTGCCAGAACAACTCATACCCTGCTAACAGGACGTCAGAAAAGCCATATGGGTATGGGATCTATGCAAGGTGTGACTGAGATTCC
>CAZQDF010000274.1:0-2106 GCA_964592065.1 uncultured Dehalococcoidales bacterium
CTTATAGCATCTATAATTTTATCGGTGTTTTCTTTTGCTATCTCAGCGCCAAGTTCGCTTACCTTGCCTACTCCATGACCGTTGGTTCGTTGACCTCCAACAAGAATTCTGTGCTTGTAATCAGGTTTAATAGTGCGTAATCCACTTAAATCAGCGATATCCGTATTAACAGCAAGGGCATCAGCGAGTACGTTAATTCCTCGCTGAGCATGCCCTCTATGGTTTAGCCGAGCGAACCTGTCGGCAATTCGGCCTCCACACTGACCTAAACCTATAACTAATAGTTTCATTTAGCTCATTGTAAATAATCTAGCAGAACAATGTCAATGTTCTCTAAACCTATTGCTGTGTCTGCTAAATTTCAACATTCTTGTTTGAACCAGTAAACTCATAATGATTGCCGGAAGAAAGCTACAAAACTGCCTCTTTACATCCAAGGCAAGTCTCCTAGCTTCTGCCAATTGGCCATAGTCACCGGCTGCACATTCTTGTATTCGATTAGCTCAAACTCAACGCCATGCGTCTTCTCTGAAGCCTCGATTCTTACTCCCTTGATATCGCCTTTCCATACCTCTCTCCATCGCTTAATGCTAATACCCTTAGCCTCCAGTTCGGCAATTGCCTCTTCTATATTAGTCACCTTCAGGCCAATAGAAGAAACACCTTCCCCATATTTCTCAAGATGTTCTGCCACCGGATTACCCGATGATATTGGTTGCATTATCTCCAGACCCAAGTTATCAAATGCCACCTTGAAGCCGAGGCCAGTATCCCTTGGACCAACAAATGTGGTATCCATCATGGAGGAGAAGAAGCTAGCTGCCGCTTCTAAATCCTTCACGATAATATGTATATGGTCCATTCTTTCTACTTTCATTTCTATACCTCCTGAAAGATAATATTAACCCTTATTCCATATCCCATTTGATTAGCTCAGTAACAATGCTACAAGCCCTCTTAATATCTATGTAAGCAAAACCACACATAATTTCTATGAGCCGCTTTGTAAAAGCTCAATCTTATCAAGAACTTTTGCAAAGAAGCAAGTTGGGGGATGTTCTCACCTCTGGTTTCTACAAACTCCTTTTGAAGAGTCTTTTTAACGAAGACTATTCAGCAAGCATCAATTTCCTTGGCATCTTAGTCATTGTCCCTTCATCGGTTTCCTTCACTACTGCAAGCTAGTTTTACGCTAGTCTTTTACCCTGCTTAATGTCAACGTGCTATACTCATTTATGAACGGTTTACAATAGCTTGGATTGGTTACCATCTTGGCTTGGCGGAAATCTAATGCATCATAGAAGCGCCGCGCTCCTTCATTTTCAGTCTCTATGCCCGGTGCCAGCTTTTTTTCAAGTCCTTTGCTCGAGCATGATTTTCAGCAAATTTCATCTTTGGCAACAAAAGCATATGTGTAGCTTCTCGTGTGGAGAGGCAGGCAAAGCATCCTCCGAATAACCCTGATAGCTTTGTCTTTTGTCTTGCTAGAGGAGGCAAGCATATAGCCTGGGCCAGCGTAATACATCAGTTGAGTTGCCACTGGCGCATCCTTGGGCCTTGCTGGACGAATAATGATCTAACTTTGCTCGGTTTTTATATTTATCTCATCCCTAATTTAACAGACATTATTCCGTTCAACCACGTATTAAGGGGAATATCATTAATGCCGCTTGGCCAGCCCAAGACTAGTATCGCGTAGACGGTAACCGTGGGCTGGCCAGGTAGGCTCCAGCGCGTTGTTAGCCAGCCGGAACGTCACTCTGGCCTGTACGTCACTCCTTCGGCAAGGACTTGATAAACTTGCCCACCAGATTGATATTCGCCTTTTCGTGCTTCCACGCTTGTTCATCATGTTGCAGCCAAAACGGATAAGCGGTAACGACGATTACCATGTCGAACTCATCCAGCAGGACAATCAGCTGTCCGCCATGTCCCCACGCGCAGTCGAAGTGATGGTCGCCTGCTCTGGCGGACCACCACTGATAGCCATACCCGATGTCGCTGATGGAAAGGCCCCAGTTTGCTGGAAATCCGCCAGTCGCATTGATATTCTCCGAGTACCTCTGCAGGGAATCATGCACCCAGTCGGCGGGAACGACCTGGTTC
>CAZQDF010000275.1:0-2079 GCA_964592065.1 uncultured Dehalococcoidales bacterium
AAATAGCAGGAAGTCTCTCATTGTAGATGGTACTAATATTGGGGGCACCCCAGATGAGTTTACCCAAACCACAGGTTTGCATCGTAAGGCAGCCATCAGGTTATTGAATCATTTAAGCCGCACTCCTGTGAAAAAACGGCGCGGTCGCCAGTGTAAATACGGTCCAGAAGTGACAGAGGCGCTGAAGGAAATCTGGGAGGCAAGCGACCGGCTATGCTCTAAGCGGCTGAAGCCATTCATACCGGAGATGGTGCAGGTGCTGAGACGGCATGGTGAGCAGCATATTGACACCTCACTGGAAGCACAGCTCTACAGTTTAAGTCCATCAACCATAGACCGATTGTTAGGACCCTGCCGTAGGCCTGGTAGTCGGAAGCCAATTTCAACTACCAGACCGGGAAGCCTGCTTAAGAGTGCTATACCCATCAGGACATTTGCCGATTGGGAAGAGGACCAGCCTGGATTCATGGAAACAGACTTGGTAGCTCACTGCGGTGAGAGCACAGAAGGGTTTTACCTGAACACGCTATGTGCTGTAGACGTTGCCAGTGGCTGGACGGAATGCCTGCCGGTGTGGGGTAAAGGACAGATAAGAGTACGTCAGGCGGTACATCACATGCGACAGTGTCTTTCCTTTCTTCTTCTCGGCATAGACCCGGACAACGGCAGCAAGTTCCTTGATGAGTGCTTCTACACCTATTGCCGCGAACAGAAGATTACGTTTATGAGGTCTCGTGCTTACAAGAAGAATGATAGCTGTCACGTGGAGCAGAAAAACGGCAATGTTGTGCGCCGTTTTGTGGGATATGAACGGTATGCCTCTAAAGCCTCGTTTGAATGCCTTGGAAGGGTGTATGACCTGGTTAGGTTGTATGTTAATTTCTTCCAGCCAACCATGAAGCTTATATCCAGGACCAGGCACGGTGCGAAAGTCCAAAAGACCTATGATACTGGCCAGACGCCATACCAGCGCCTAATACAAGCTGGTGTGCTCTCCGAAGCTGGGAAGCTTGAGCTGGCAGCCACCTATCACGGATTGAATCCGAAGCTGCTCCTTAAGCAGATAAATGACAACCTGGAGAACCTATGGCGGCTTGCTGAGCATTCTACCTCGGTAACAGTTTCATTTGACGCAATACGGCTCCAGTGAGTCTAGCTTACTTCGCTGAATTACACGCGTGCCCACATATTAAGTTGTTCCACAAAACCTTCCTTCGGCATAGGCCAGTCGCTTTCTCGTCTGCTAGAGTGTCAGTTAAGCCAACCTTGTTAGCGTCCTCGTCCTCATATAACACTTGATTGAGGCTTATCATCCTACCATCGCAGTATTGGCTTATCCAGTAATCAGCAACTCTACAATACGCTATCCGTAGCATACCTATATCGGATAGTTGACCCCGCCATTGTTGTCTAGCCTGATTTGGGCCCGGGCAAGGCTTGATATGATGGTATGGTTTAAGTCCCCTCTATCGTGTGCCTTTGCCTTGTGTGCGGAGGCTGAGATACATGGGTAACACTCGGGGGATGATTAGTAATGATATTAGCCTGATGTGAGGAGTTACCAGGATGAGAAAGTCAGCCAGCACAGCGTATTGACATATTACCCCCCCATATTAAACTATCCAAAGTTAGCAAGCCCTTATCCCGATATTGGTACAAGTAGGTAGTATCCGTAATGTGTGGCGGGCGACCAGCGGGAAACGGTATCTGGTCTCTGGCTTTTTCAGCCAGTAAGCATTCTCGTCTCATGTATTATGTGGTATGCTGCTTCAATCGGAGTTCTGGTTGTCCTTTATGCTAATTAGTCAGTATTTTGATGGTATTAAGTTTGGGAAAAAAGGAAAGCAGAAAATGGAGAACTGAGAGAGAACCAGCGAGCAACGTCAGCTATAAGGAATCCTTAAAAAGTGATAATAAATCTAGCGTGACAACTAGAGGAGAAATAGATGAAACTGGAAGGTAAGATATCCATCGTCACCGGTGGTGGTACGGGACTGGGGAAGGCTATCGCTTTAGAACTTGCAAACGCTGGGGCTGATGTCGTGGTCTGTAGTCGTAGTATAGGCAACCTTGAGAAAG
>CAZQDF010000276.1:0-2042 GCA_964592065.1 uncultured Dehalococcoidales bacterium
GACATGTCGGCGTCAAATGTTGACATTACAGAGTCGTACAAAGCCAGGAAAGCTGGGTCTTTAGCAGCTGCCTGCAGCGTATCCTGACTGACCTCGTGTAGCTGTTTGACAGGGTTATGCACTGTCATTCTCCAGAGCGGATAATCGAGGGCACGGAATAACTTGCGCGCCTCTTCATGCCAGCTCCACCACAGATTGTCAGCAAGTTCCTCAAGCCTGCTGATACGTTCCGGTAACCTTCGGTTTATCACGGCGTTTATTGCTCTCTCTTTGCTTTTGAACCCCCAGCCCAGATTATACTCTATCCTGATATGGGTAAACCAACTAGTAAGAAGCGGGTGGTAGTGCTGGACTAAAGGCTAGCCGTACGTTACATATGATACGTTAGCCGATAGAATATAGAATATGACTGCGCTGGGCTTCTCTATTGAGGTCTAAGACCAGACCAAAACCTGCTGCTTCTATCCAGTGAGCCCTGCCTGAGTAGACGGTAAGTATCTGCCCGCCCTCTTTTGGCACCCGCATTGGACATTGCGTCATTTCGTTCAGCGTTTGGGCTAGGAGACTAGCAACCTTTGTCTAGCTATGACAGGTCAGCTCTTGCCAAAGAAAAGTTCGCAACTGTACAGAACAGCCGCTCAGAGAGTCTGGGGCCATGAGTTCTGCAGAATTTCCTCATTCCGATGGTCCTCGAAAAAAATGATTCTTTCCAAGAAATGGAAGTAACGGGAACGCGGTACTGTTGACATGAACTGTGGGAATAATATAATAGCACTTGTTAACGATATATAATATGCTTGCTTCCGATTAAATGCTTAAAACAAAGGCGAAAGGAGGTTTCTCATGGGAATAGAAGATAACAAGGCTTTGGCTGCTCGCTGGACAAAGGAGATTTGGAACCAGGGGAACATGGCCGCAGTAGACGAGATTTGCACGCCAAACTTCACGTTTAACTACGCCCTTCCGGGAATGCCGCCAGACCGCGAAAGCTATAAAAAGGTCGTCGCTATGTACCGTAATGCATTCCATGGTATGCATCTAACCAATGAGATAGTGATTGCAGAGGGAGACAAGGTTGCCATTCGCTGGCGAGGACAATCGGAGCACAAAGGCGAGTTCATGGGTATTGCCCCTACAAGCAAGAAGGTGACCATGACTGACAACAGTATTGCCCGTATCGAAAGCGGTAAGATTGTGGAAGAGTGGACAGAGATGGACTCGTTCGGAGTGATGCAACAGATTGGTGCTATACCATCGGGGTAGGCTGCCAAAAAGTTGTTGGTACAGTTCCAAAAGACAAGACGACAGTAGGCTAGGGCAGCTGTTGCGGTAGATTCTTGTAGAACCAATCACCCTTCTAGTAAGAAGCGTGAGGTGCCAGACATCCCGGTCTTGT
This sequence comes from uncultured Dehalococcoidales bacterium, assembly GCA_964592065.1. Taxonomy (GTDB): domain Bacteria; phylum Chloroflexota; class Dehalococcoidia; order GIF9; family AB-539-J10; genus JAFGBN01. The sequence continues at coordinate 1,397 of CAZQDF010000276.1, forward strand.
ACGGTCGTGAAAGATTTTACGAAAAGCCAGGTTGTCCAATCGGACACAGGATACAGGCCTGCTCTTACTGATCTCTCAATGGAGTGGCTGCGGATCCTAACATGGAACTCAACTTACCAGCTTGCCAGCTTCAGGCCCCGCACTTACATCATAAATCGAATCTACCTTCACGACAACCGCGGCCTTGGCATCAAATTGGGGGAACACACTTTTCACCATTTTGACGCCATCTTCAAAGGCATTACCCGAGGTTTCAATCTTGGCAATGCCTTTGAACTCGTACCCTTTCAAACTATCATAATCCCAAACTGAGACCGCTACCTTTGGATTTGCTTCAATGTTTTTCAACGCTTTCTTCATAAAGACGTCAACCAGCAAGACTTCATCATCTGAGAGCACCTTGCCAAAACCAACAGGAATTACATGGGGGTCGCCATCTTTAGTCGCTGTGGCTAGAGCAAATCCCTTCGTCTTGCTCACAATGTCCTTCATTTCATCAGTGATTTTTGCCATTACCTGCTGCCTCCTTTCAGTCAATTTCTTGGCTCCGCAGTCACCCATGTAAAATTATATAACTGATGCCCCAGAGAAACAACATACTATATAGTTTTAGTCAATGGCTCCAGCAATCCTGCTCTCTATTTCA
>CAZQDF010000277.1:0-2028 GCA_964592065.1 uncultured Dehalococcoidales bacterium
TGGCTTCTTACGGCGCCATCTTCGGCGTGGTGAACTTCGCTCAGGCCCTTGGCACTGGTAGTGGTCCTCTCATGGCTGGCTATCTATATGACAGTATGCACACATACCACTGGGCCTTTGTTATCTTTGCCTCACTGTACGCAGTAGCTATGCCTGCCATCCTAATGGTACGTCGTCCGGGTAACCACCTGCATAACCGTGAAGCTTAGCGCCGGCACCGTCTTGTAGAAGACATGTTTGGTAACATCATTGTCACACTGAGTTGAGACATGGACGACACAGATCGCTAGATCGTGCAACGAGCGACGGTCTGCAATTCTGTTAGATGATTACACCCTGATGGATGGAGGCAATATCGTTGCTCTTGTAGAGCGAAAGACTCTGGATAACCTCCTTGCTGACTTTGGGATGATGCCAGTATTGCATCAGAAGCTGGCTAAGTTGGCTACCCACGAGAACCATGCCATGGTGGTCGAGGCCCCTTATGCTGACTTCCTGAACCCCGCGAAGGTGCACCATTACACCGCCGGCTTTTGCGCCAAAGCCATCGGTGAGCTTCATGCCCTACATCCGAATCTACAAATCATTTACTGCGCAAATCGGAAAGTGGCAAATGAGTGGACGCGCCATTACTTTGCCGCCGTATGGAATACGAGGCAAAGCCAGGAGAGATAGCGGCTATACGTTCTGGCTTTCGGTTTAATCATGCTACGTTCAGATAGAAACTTTAGTATTTAGCATATTGTGCAATGCTCTACATAGCCGCACTTTCAAACGAAATCTTCAAACTCATATCTTGAGGATGGCCTGAGCATAGGCCTGCTACCGATTTGGCTTCCCTTTCTGGAGTGCCCGAACCCTAATTTCAGCTTGTTCTGCTAGCCAATCGTATGTGTGTATTTCAATATTCTGCCTACTCCTAACTTGCCTGCGAAATGCATTAAAGCTGGAGGGGAATTCCTTGTCGCGTCTTCCCATAAGGAGAGTAGCTGGCAAATCTGGTGTAATCCCAACCAAACCAAGACCATTTTCAGACTTTGGGCTTCGTGCGTAAGCTAGATTGCTTCCTAGTCATGCTCGCCAGTCTGCAACCTGTTGAATAGCTTGGGTAAGAAGGTAGCCTGGCTGACCGGATGATGTAAACATTTCTGCAAAAGGAGATCCAAGTTCGACACCGTACCATTCAATCCCAATTGAACTCATTTCAGCGATTAGAAAACCTGGAATTAATTCTGCGCCTAACCTCGGCTTCGGAATTGCATAACGTCCATGACCACCGCCTAAATGCTGTACTAGGAAAATGCTATTTCCAGTCAAGAATTTTTGCAAGTCTTCTTCGACTTTAGCTTCTTGTACAACCTGTTTCAGAGCCATTATATGGTCAGCAGTAATGTCGCCCCATAATACTAGATATGGCTCTAGCTCTTTCTTAGCACGGTCGTGATGGTAGGCTGACACTGCGTCTTCGACATGTCTCCGAGCCATACCCGCTCTCTCTTGTTCATCGGCGATAAAAACTTTTGGCCAAAGCCAAACAAATAGATTCTGCCACGGCTTTATTCTTTATCTAAATCTGCCTCAAGCGTTGAGGTGAAATCTTGGCATTTTCCCTCTCTTAGTCTTTGGAAGAATAGGTCGTAGCTTTTGAAAAGAGGATCCAACCCTTTTATGGCTGACGGGGTGAACAAAGCGATGCAATGTTTGAGTGAAGCTCCCAATTTGGAGTAGACAGGTCTACTTTCGCATCTAAATGCCCGAGGGTAATGCGCGCCTCACCTAGCTACTGTAGAGGACATAAAATCGTAAGCAACCGTACAATGTTGCTGCTAAATCAACTCTCTTTGCAGCCAGATCAAGGTGTCTTACTTGAGGCCTCTAACCAGTTCTTGAAATGCTAGTCGATCTTTTTTGCTCGCTGAAAAAATTTCACATTCACATTTCTTATCAAAACGAAGGCAATTAACTAAGATCTCCTTCATAAATCTGTCTGTTGTGACTACATCACAATAGGGTAATACAGTGGCCAGT
>CAZQDF010000278.1:0-2013 GCA_964592065.1 uncultured Dehalococcoidales bacterium
GATTTGTGACGCAACAACACCCTTTTCGGTAACAGTTTATTTTGACGCAACACGCTTCGCGTACTCGTTCAGGTGATTGGTGACACCTTCTCCTTTATCTTATTTTGCCAATATTATTGTAGATATTCCAGCGGTGTAAGGTAGCCCAATGCCTGGCTTGGACGAACAGTATCGTATACTACTTCCCACTTCAGCAGAGCTCGATTTAGCTCTGGCAAATCAAAGCTGGTATCAGTTACCTCGTAGAACTCCTCGGTGTGTGTTCTTTGCGCTCTCTCTACATGGCCGTTGAGTTTGGGAGAGCGTGGTGGCAGGACAAATAGCTTAATACCCCTTCGTTGACATTCTCTCTCAAAAGCATCTTGAAACTCCGACCCTCCATCTACCTGTATAGCCTTGATAGGGAAGGGCATTCGCTCTAACAGGGTATCGATGAATCCAGAGGCAGTGCGAGAGGTTGCCCGGGTGTGTGCCTCCAGAACATCCCATCTGGAAATGATATCCCTGGCAGTAAAGTGCTTGAGTATCACTCCCGGTAAAGGTCTTACATCCAGTGTATCCACTTCTACAATATCCCCCGGTTCTTTAGCCACATAATTTGGGTCAGAAAGGGATAAACTCAGCCATAAGGCTTAACAGTTACCGTGCCCGGAAGAAGGATGAGAATAAAGGAGGGGGGCTAAAGCTAAAGGAAAGTTCTGAGTATCAGGAAAGTTTAAAGGAATGGTATAAGGTGGAGAGGAAATTTGGCGAAGCAAAGAAATGGCATGGCTTTGCTATATGTCCTTATGTTGGATTTATGAGGCATGCCATTCAGAGCTATCTTATCTTCATGGCACTTAACCTGAAAAGGCTGGTGAAACTATTAACTGGCGTTAGCTTTAGAGGCGAGGCTGGAGCCCGTGCTTTGGCTTAGCTAAAGCACGGGAGAGCTATGCCTAAAACAGGCGAAGGGGAAAGAGGCATAAGGCTAACGCGGGAAGGTAAGAAATTAGCCCTTCCAAGGGGAAAGGCAAGCAAAAATGCTCATTGCTAAACGACCTCGAGTCGGCGGTTGTTTTGGGAGTAAACATTTGCTAGTCCGTGTGGCTCCATTGCTAATGGTTGGCGTGTACCTTCTGTCATATCATAGTGATCCCAGGCAACAGGAAACCTAGTGTAAAGAAGCCGACCCTCACCCTACAACTTACTAAGTAGCCATGTTCCTAGTAATGGCGTGAGGTAAGTAGTCTGCATTACATCAACTACGCTACGGAGGATATAGTCAGTTCGACGACGCAAAGCCCATGGCGTATCACTATCCATCCCATATATAAAGGCTCCTAGGAGCTTGGGTAACGACTGCTTCCAGCTAAGAGGTCTATGTGCATCTTAATGGTACCATCCAAGTTAGGACTCAACTGCTGTGCTTTAATGGAAGCCTGACACACAGTTGTAGTTGTCCATACAGACTAAAATTTCTTCGGCCAGTTTGCAAGAAGATGTTTGCTCATACCCTGATTCTCCGAATCTCGAACTATATCGAGTACACTGATTATATATTTACGAGTATCGTATGGATTGATGATATCCTGTATCCAATATGATCCTGCAGCAGGGTATGGTGAGGTGTCAGCCATCATCTTCTCCACCTTCTTTTGCCTTTCCTCTTCTGGGAGATTGCCGTATACAACGTCTGCTGCGATCGCCGGATCCATGAAACCGAGCTCTGCTGTTGGCCATGCAACGAGAAAGTCATGTCCTGTTCCCAGGCTGCACATATTGAGCATTGCCTGTCCATAATTTTTACGGATATTGATTGTAATCTTCGGAACAGTTACTTGAAACAAGGCCTGAATTTGATTTACAACTCTAGATCCAACCCTTTTTCGCTCTGCCTCCTTGCCTGTCAAGTGACCCGGCGTATCGGCCAGAAAGATGAGAGGAATATTATAGGAGTCGCAAAGGCATAAAAAGCTGGTAGACTTCTCTAATGCATCGGTATCAGTGGCACCTACATTCACAATTGGGTTA
>CAZQDF010000279.1:0-2012 GCA_964592065.1 uncultured Dehalococcoidales bacterium
TTGCCCCTCATCGCATTCTCCATCGCTAAGGAGGACATAGGTTTTGTAATCACGACGGTCAAGATTAGCGGCTAAAGCAACGCCAATACTGAAAGACAAACCTTGCCCCAAAGAGCCAGCCGACATCTCCACCCCAGGAGTGAGATTTCTATCAGTGTGTCCCTGGAGTCGGCTATCTAGCTTTCTTAATGTTGCCAGCTCGGCCACGGGGAAGTAGCCGCTTTCAGCTAAGGCAGCGTATAAGATTGGCGCTGCATGTCCTTTGCTTAGTATAAATCGATCGCGGTCTTGCCACTGAGGGTTCTTTGGGTCATGGTGTAATATTTTGAAATAAAGTGTGGTGATGATATCGGCTGCTGATAGAGAGCCGCCGGGATGTCCACTGCCCGCTGTCGCTGTCATTGTGATTACATGGCAGCGCAGCTTCTTAGCCATTTCTTTGAGCTCCGCTGTGGATAAATCAAATATATTAGCCAGTGGAGTGGTCTCGGAAGGCATTTTAGTGTGCTTTGGCATCTCTCGTGAGCTAAATTGTAACTTAGGATAACCTGTTGTGTCTATGGTTTGTACCTGTTCATCTCTGAAAAAGCCGACCCTGTCAGGTACTATCAGGTTCTTTCTTATTCATCTCTCCGTGCGATTCTCACAATAATGTCGTTCAGGGTAGGGCTGCCCAAGAAAGCACAAAAGAAGATGAAACCACTGGTTCATCAGGTGTTTTATGCCCAAAGCTATGAGCAAGGGTTAAGGCAAGGACGAGAGCTCATAACCCGATTCAAAAACAACTACACTTCGGCTATGGAATGCCTGGAGCAGGATTTGAGGGAGTGTCTTACTTATCTCAAATTCCCCGAGTCCCATTGGAGGGCTATCCGAACCACCAACATGGTGGAGAGAACCTTCGGAGAGGGGAGGCGTAGAACTAAAGTGATTCCTTGTTTTCCTACTGAAAGTTCAGGGCTAAGATTACTCTATGCCAGTTTAATTACCGCTTCCCAAAACTGGCATGGTGTGAAGATGACACCTGATATCTGGTGGGAGTTGGAAATTCTGAGAAGGGAAGCCTTTGCTAAGCAAAGCCCAATAATTGCAAAGGAGGTAGCGATAGCTCAGAATACTAGGAGGCGCTTACATCATCCTTTTTACACAGACATAGGAACTTTGCCTAGAAACAAGAACTCGATACTTTTTATTCACTTATGGGAGCACTGTAATTCAATTCATGGCATAAGCTTGAAAGGCTTTAAGTATTCCTCACCGAGGAAATCCTTCAGATATTTGATACCGGTATCGACAGTTTCTGCCGTGGCAGCAGGCCCACCAAGCATTTCAAACGCATGGCCAGATATATACTCAGACGCATCGGATGCCATAAAAATAACCAGTGGTTTCATATCATCCAGCTTTCCAACCCTTCCGAGTGCTATTTTGCTGCTCATATGCCTTATCCACTCTTTATTATCGAAAAAAGGCTGTGTCATTTCGCTTGGAAACCAACCTGGACATATGGAATTCACCCTTATGCCAAAATGCCCCCATTCATTTGCCAAACCCCTGGTAAGGTTTATCACACCCGCTTTGCTAGCGTAATATGCACTACATGGAGGTGTATCTGCCAGTTCACCATATCCAGATGCGATGTTTATAATGCTTCCCTTTATCCCCTTCTCTATCATGTATTTTGCAGCTTCCCTTGCGCAGAGAAAAACGCCAGTAAGATTCACATTTATTACGTTATTCCACTCTTCAAGTTCAACTTGCACAGCTGGTGTTAACATTGGGACCCCAGCATTATTTACAATAACGTCTATTCTTCCAAAAGCTTCGTCTGCCCTTCTTACCATATTCTTTATATCTTCTTCGGATGTAACATCTACTTTTAACGGAATGATTTTTCTTCCTGTAGACTTTGCGATTTTCTCAGCCGTTTCTTCTAATCTTTGTATTCTTCTTGCAGCGATTAGTACATCAGCTCCTGCCTCTGCAAGACCTTCGGCAAAGGCAACACCAAG
>CAZQDF010000280.1:0-1986 GCA_964592065.1 uncultured Dehalococcoidales bacterium
TCGCCCCGGTCTGTTGGGAGCATCTTTTCGTAGTTGGCACGATATAGAGCTCCTGTTATTATGTTGCAGGCTTGCAGAATAATTACGGTATGGGCGGCGCGTAGCGCCTCCCAACAACGGATGAAGCGGACGGACTCCGTTGCGAGCAAGCTCGCGCTTGGTCCACCGCTGATCCGCGGCTCATTGGGGGCGCAAAGAAAGGAGGAATCATCATGAAGGTACCGCAGTATGTCAGCGTCCATGAAGTTCAGAGGGTGTGCGACGAGCTGGGCATACGCGACTGGACTTCACTTACAGAACCCGACGTTCCAATCGCGGAGGCGGAGAGAATCCTTGCAGAAGTGAACGTGAACGAGATGCCGATCAGGGCTGAGACCTTTCGCCAAGGGCTCGAAGTCGAGCTCGAACACGGCACCCGTTTCTCCGACGCTAACGTCACGAACAATCATCCACTTCTGACGGGAATGATCGTCTTGGCGCATCTGAAGGAATCGCTTGAGTACTACCTGCGGCTCGATGTTGCTGAGATTGAGGGGGATGTACTGAAGGCCGTCGTCGCAAAGGCCCCGGAGAAACTCCAGGCCAAGTACAAGAAACTCACCGCAGCACGACGCGCACTGGCCGAAGCCGAATCCGAGGCGCTTCGATAGCCCCCAACGTCTAGATCCAGCGGACGGACTCCGTTGCGAGCAAGCTCGCGCTTGGTCCACCGCTGATCCGCGGCTTGTTCGACAAAGGGAGGTAAGGGTATGAATACAGATACAGTTTTGTATCTCAGCCGGAAGGATGTTGAGGCCGTAGGACTGTCCATGCCTGAGATTATCTATGCATTGGAGAGCATGTTTAAGGAGAAGGGGGAAGGTCGCGTTGAGATGCCGCCCAAGCCGGGAATCCACACACGCAAGGATGCATTCATCCATGCCATGCCTGCGTACATACCAAGTCTTCAATCCGCAGGGATGAAATGGGTTTCCGGTTACCCTGATAATCAGAAGAAGAAACTCCCCTATATAAGCGGTCTTCTTATCCTGAATGACCCAGATAACGGCATCCCGATCGCCGTGATGGATGCAACGTGGATTACTGCACAACGTACGGGAGCTGCGACCGCCGTGGCGGCGAAATACCTGGCCCGCAAAGACAGTTCGAGCGTGGGTATCCTGGCCTGCGGTGTACAGGGCAGAAGCAATCTTGAAGCACTGTCATGCGTGTTCGAGATTGAGAAGGTGAAGGCATTCGATATTCACCCCGAAGTGGCTGAGAACTTCGCAAGTGAAATGGCAGAGGTCGTACAGGTGGACATAGAAATCGTAAACGATCACAAGGAAGCGGTTGTCGATTCGGACCTTGTGGTTACAAGCGGCCCGATACTAAAGGACCCGGATCCCGTAATCGGAGCCGGCTGGCTGGCTGAGGGCTCGTTCGCCAGCCCTGTGGATTTTAATTCCTATTGGAAGGCGGATGCGCTCAGACAGGCGGACAAACTGGCAACGGACGACACAAGCCAGATGGGATACTATCGCGAGGCCGGTTATTTCAAAGACACACCGCAACCCTATGCCGACCTGGGCGAGATTGTTGCGGGCAAGAGACCCGGGAGGGAGAACGCCAACGAACGCACGATCTGCATCAATCTCGGCCTTGCCTTGGACGACATGGCAACAGCCATACTGATTTACAGGAAAGCCAGAGAAAAGGGGGTAGGAACTCAACTTCCCTTGTGATCTGAAGAAAACGTTGGGTTTTGTCGAACAACGGGATGCACTTGGCCTGTAAGAGCTGCACGAGCCCAGGCAAGTGGTCCACGCTCCATCGAGCCGCGGATTTCGATTCGCTTGCTGTCCGGCGCGAAGCGGCGTCCATCAACCGATGAAGCGGACGGACTCCGTTGCGAGCAAGCTCGCGCTTGGTCCACCGCTGATCCGCGGCTTGTTGGGCTGCATCTGACTTGCAGTGGAATACCGTCGAGGAGGTGCACGGATGGGA
>CAZQDF010000281.1:0-1968 GCA_964592065.1 uncultured Dehalococcoidales bacterium
AATGGCAGGTGGGCAAGAAAGCGTGGGTTGCCCAGGTTTATAGGACATGTGGCTGGGGCTGATAATATTAATCGTGTTGTGAAACTATTCGCCGATTGCGGAGTAAAATACCTCACACTTTATATGTTTTCCTCGGAGAACTGGAACCGACCGAAAGTTGAAGTTACCGGGCTTCTCAATCTTCTGGCGAGGAGGATTGATAGCGAAACTAAGGCTTTTCATAAAGATAATATCAGACTCAGGCATCTTGGCAGGTCAGATAGGCTATCTCCTAAGCTAAGGCAAAAAATAGAGGCAGCAATCGAACTCACCAAGGATAATACCGGGCTTACGCTTTGCCTTGCCTTTGACTATGGTGGACGTGATGAAATTCTGCAGGCGGCTAGATATATCGTCGGCACTGATATTCCTGGTGACCAGGTAGACGAGGCTGTGTTTAACCAACACCTCTATACCAGTGGTATTCCTGACCCTGATTTGGTCGTTCGCACTGGTGGCGAAATGCGCCTGAGCAATTTTCTTCTCTGGCAGGCTGCTTATAGCGAGCTCTATTTTACTCGGGTGCTATGGCCCGATTTTGGGCAAAAAGACATTGAAGAAGCCCTTTCTGAATATAAACGTCGCCAGCGCCGCTTTGGCAGTGTATGAAGCCTTATACAGCGAGCCAGTAGAGGTCGAGCCGCGATATAAACTCGCGTGTTAATCCTTCAGTCCTGCCAGTACCTTGGCCATCTGTTTCTTCTTTTCGAGGTCCGTATCTCTATAGAGCATTATCATCTGGTTCTGACGAGGGCCTGCTCCGTGCCAGGTGCCCACCCCGTGAAGGCCAGCTATCCAGTTTTGCAAAAAACGGGTCATGCGCATCCTGTCCTTGGCGGAGGCATGCGTCTTGAGATATTTCTCTACCAAAGGTTTTGTTACCGGATTCTCTAACTCTTTCTCCGATGGCATAGTTACGGCAAATCCACCAGCAATATCACCAGCCCACTTCATGACTTCCCAGAAGCCGTCACAGGTATTAAGTTTAGCTGCATTGCCAAAAGTGTCGTTGGGCAGGTAGAAACCGGAGCCTTCTGGCTCCTCTTCTCCTCGATAGGCAGCAGCTATTGCGAGACCATAAGATGTCTCCCTTACTCTAATCATTTCCGTTATCTGTTGCCGTATCATAGGCGCTTTATCCAGACCGAGATACTCTATTAAAATCTGCGTGGCGCCAATGATAAGGTCCATAAACCCTGCCTTGCATGAACCTCCGCAAGCCATTCGATGCTGTTTGGCAAAGCGGAGCAAAATCTCGTGGGCATATTCCGTTTCCCCGCACATAAAAACCCTCTCCCAAGGAACGAAGACATTATCAAAGACTATCATGCAGGTCTCTCTTTGGCCATATATGGGATTCCCTAACTTTGAATTATCGCCCATGAACTCCCTTTCTGCCGACATGGCATTATATTGAGCGATGTAGGTGATGCCCTCCTGGGAGTTCTTCACAGCACAAGCTACTGCGTAGGGTTCTTCGCCTGGCCTTGGGGCTACACCAGGCACAAGCAGGGTCTCATCTGCCGCGTAGGCGCCACTTTGATGCATTCTAGCGCCTCTCAGCACGATGCCATCAGGGCGCTTCTCAGCAATTCTCAAATAATGGTCAGGGTCACCTTTTCCTGGCCTGAGGTCCCTGGGGCCTTTAACGTCCATGACGCCACCACTAACTGCCAGGTCATTCTTCTGAATGTATTTGAGCCACTCAATAAACCTTTTGTGATATTCGGTGCCCAGTTTCTGATCCATCTCATAAGTGGTAGAAGCAGTTGCATGCATAGCATCGCACCCTGGGCAGCGATAGTTGCAGGTGCCTAGCTTCTGAGAAGTTAGAACGGCCATCTCGGCGCGCATTTCCAGGTCCTTGGCGGAATGAGATGGATGTACATTTCTACTCACTTTCTCCCCAATCAGAGGAGACATTGCATT
>CAZQDF010000282.1:0-1940 GCA_964592065.1 uncultured Dehalococcoidales bacterium
TTCGTCCGAGCCAGGCATTGGGCTACCTTACACCACTGGAATATCTAGAACAACATTGGCAAAATAAAAGAAAGGAGAAAGTGTCACCAATCACTTGAACGAGTACATTATCTTTACCTTTGAGGCTTGCAATGCTAAAATTGTTTAAAGGATAGTATGTCAGGGCATTCCAAGTGGTCGCAGATTAAACGGCAAAAGGGTGTAACTGATGCCAGGCGGGGGCAGTTGTTTACCAAACTTGCCAGGGAAATCATAGTGGCAGTGAAGCAGGGTGGACCTAACATGGAAAGCAACTTCCAGTTAAGGTTGGCGGTGGAGAAAGCCCACGATAATAACATGCCATCAGAGAACATTCAAAGAGCCATAAAGCGTGCCAGCAGTGGTACTGAAGTATCTGATTTGACCGAGATGACACTTGAAGGATACGGGCCAAACGGAGTAGCAGTTTTGGTACAGGCCCTGACTGATAACCGTAACCGCACCATTCAAGATGTGCGTCGTCTTTTCACCCGCCATGGTGGTAACTTAGGTGAGAATGGCTGTGTGGCATGGCTGTTTGAAAGTAGAGGAGTGGTCACCATAGAAAGCAGTGGTTCGGATACTGAGGAGCTAGCTTTACAAGCCATTGATGCTGGCGCGGAAGATGTTAAGGCGGAAAAAGGCTACCTTGAAATCTATACCCAACCACATAATATGGAAAGCATAAGGGAGGGTATCGGGAAAGGAAGGCATGTAATCTCGGCAGAGCTTTCTCTAGTGCCTAAGACTACAGTGCTGCTAGATGAGAATAAAGCAATTCAGACCTTGGGTTTTCTTGACAGGATAGAAGAGATAGATGATGTGCAGCATGTCTTCTCCAACATTGATTTCTCTGAGGCTACTTTAGAGAGACTACGTAGTCAGACATGATAGAATGCGCATTCTAGGCGTCGACCCTGGAACCATAAGTTTAGGCTATGGGATAGTGGATGGTGAAGAGCAAGTACGCCTGGTGTGTTATGGGGTATTAAGCTTCCCTCCTAAAACTCCCATCGAGGAAAGGTTGCACTGCCTGTACACCAAATTAAGCGAGATTATCGCCAAGCACAAGCCAGACGAAGTAGCCATTGAGGAGCCTTTTGTGGGCCATAATATTCGTTCGGCGCTAGCCATCGGTAGAGCACAGGCAGTAGCTATCCTGGCAGCAGCAAACCAAGGATTACCTGTCTACTATTACTCCCCAGCCGAGGTAAAGCAGCGGGTAACCAATTATGGGGGGAGCGATAAGGGGCAAATACAGGAAATGGTAAGAATTCAGCTTGGGCTTCCTCAGCCCCCTCCACCCAGCGATGCTGCCGATGCTTTGGCTGTAGCCCTTTGCCATACTCAGCAAAGTCGTTTTAACCGATGGCTTGCTGATAGAAGTTAACATGATAGCCGCTATAGAGGGGGTTTTAGAATACTTTGGCGTCGATTCAATTATCGTCAAGGTGGGTGGGGTTGGCATCCAGGTATATGTTCCCAGTTCGTCTTTAAGCAAACTAGGGGCTGCTGGCGATAATGTCTCTCTTTATACTCATCTCCACTTGAGGGAAGATAATGTCTCTCTTTATGGCTTTACTTCTAGCGAGGAATTAGCTTTATTCAAAAACCTTATTTCTGTCTCAGGAGTTGGCCCCAAAGTAGCCCTGTCATTGCTTTCCAGTCTAGCCATCGAGCAACTAGCTATGGCGATTACCAGCGGCAATGCCGAGCTCATAAGCCAGGCGCCTGGCATTGGCAAAAAGGTGGCTAGCCGCATTGTCATTGAACTCCGGGGCAAGTTAGAAAGGGAGTGGAAAGAGGCTGCCTTGCCTTTAGCTCCGGAGGATGCTGATGCCATAGCTGCCCTGACCAGCCTGGGCTACTCCCTGAGGGAAGCCACACAGGCTATCTCCAGCCTGCCCAATTCTTCGGAGCTA
>CAZQDF010000283.1:0-1936 GCA_964592065.1 uncultured Dehalococcoidales bacterium
ACGCATGCTGGAAGAGGCTTGCCTATCCGTGCCAGGCTACCAGGGAGAGATTAAGCGCTCAGTAACAGTCAGGGTCAAAGCACAGGATAGGCAGGGCAAGGAATTTCGCATTAAAGGCGAGGACCTTTTAGCCCAAGCCCTGGAACACGAGACAGACCATCTCAATGGCACTTTATATATCGACCATATAGAGAGCCCAGATAAGCTCCGAGAACTGCCTCAGCAGCTCTAGCTATAGAAGCTTCAGGCTAATCAAAGCAAGTAGCTCAAATTTTTGGAGCTTTTGCTCCTGTGGTGAATGCCAGGTTAGCGTTGGAGATGTTTGAGTTTCGCCTTGCGCCTGGAGTAATAGGCACCATAGCCCAGAAGTAATATCCCGATGACAATTCCAACAATCAATACCGTTTTAGAACCAGCTTCTACGCTTTTGCTTGTCGATACCAGAAAACGAATGTAGCAATTTGCCACCAGCAAGTCCATACTTTCGGGAGCGACCCTTATCCATACTTCCCAGTCCTTGCCCGCCCATTCTTGATTTGAGGGTATGGCTACCGTTACTCTTACTGTGCCTTTGGAATTGGCTGCTACTTCGATTTCTTGAGGAGAAAAGCTTATCCAGCTACCGTCAGGAAACTCAGCCCTCCCCTCTCTTCTTTCCGATTTCTCAGGATTATAGGTAGTCATCGTAAAGATATGGCTTATATCGTCCTTATTGCGGATAGTGAACTCAAACTCAGCTTCCTCGCTTGGAGACAGGTCGTCTATTCTTACTTCGGCGGGGGAGACACCAAAGTTCTGAGCCAGAGCAAAGGAGGGCAAAAAGACAGCTAATAAAGCTGCAACGAGCACGACTAGTTTAATACGCCGTATCATCAGGCAGCCACTGCGCTTATAGTGATGGTGGTTTTCATCTCCCTACCTCCGTATAAGAAGGTAGGAGTCAGCAACTTCAGTCCGAATTGTTTATAGTCACCGGCGTCAATGCTTGAGCCACCATTCGGAGGCCAGAATTCACTTTCCCCCTCGGTGATAAGGACATAACCTCGGTCGGTATCACCGTGCACTCTAAACCACAGCATGTATTTATGGCCTCTCACAGCATCGTCGACATCGCTCTCGTTAGTGTTACTTAGCGTCCAGTAGTAATTTTTACCCGTTCCATCCTCATACCACCTGGCATCTTTACCCTCGATGAAGGTATTCACGCTAACATTGCCGGTATTGGTTAAGGTGCACCAATCTATTGGCGGGCTTGTCAGGTACTCTGTGTCCGGGGATACGTCTCCTAGAGGCCATTCTGTCGGCTCCAAAGTGATAGAGATTTCATCAACCCCGGTCATAGTGATGGTTACAGTAGCCGTGTCAGCGGCTAGTGTCGGCAGACAGGGAATTAAAGCTAGAATGATAGCCAGCAGTACACTCGTAATCCCCGCTTTCATCTGCCTTACTCCCCAGATTTGCCCCAAACGTGTCCATCATAGTTTACTGCCTTCTGGTTGGTCAAGGACTTTAGTGCTAAAAGCGAGGAATGCTTGATTTGACCATCTTCTCCAGCCAATGCTAAACTATTTTTAGGCAGCGTAGCTCAGCGGTAGAGCAGAGGACTCATAAGCCTTTGGTCAGTGGTTCAAATCCACTCGCTGCCACCAATTGTTTACAGCTTCCCTTCGGCTTCCTTTTCCATTTTATCCAGCCGAGTATAGTAGTCCGGAAACTCGTTAAGATGAGCTAAGGCTATCTTTCCGGTAATGATAGGATCATCATTGGTAACATTGGTGTGAGGGTCTACCTTCCCATGCTCAAGCTCAACATCAAGCCCCATGCGATATTGTTCAATATCAAACTTACTCCAATCAATACCTAGAGCCTCTCCGATTTGTTTAGCTTCCGCAGCAGTAAAATGTTTTTTGCTCGTCATAATTCTCCTCCTTTGAAG
>CAZQDF010000284.1:0-1903 GCA_964592065.1 uncultured Dehalococcoidales bacterium
TGGAATTGTCTTTAGCCGCTACCTTGCCAGGATAAATGCCATAATTGCTATCATACTTGAAAAGGTGAGCATTAGTTTTAGCATCGGTAAGGTCGTTCACCGCTACCACCTCTAATTTACCAGCCACACGCTGATTTATTGCCTTAAATGCCAGCCTCCCAATGCGCCCAAAACCATTGATACCTATTTTAGCCGCCATCGCCTTACCTCCTTTGTATGTCACCTAAGCCGAACCTTATTATAAACTTGCCTCGCCCTCAATTCCACCCTTGTATTGCACCTAGTCAAAAGCCTCACCAGATTTTTCACCAATCCATCGCAAGAAGATCTGTTCCTCGTCTTCAGCAACGGGAACAAGCTGTGGATAATCTTCAAAAATCTCATGACCCAGAGGGATTGAGGCAAAAGGATTGTGTATCAAGCGGAAGAAACACTCTCTCGTCTCCCCTTCATCTTCTTCCTTTGGTGGCAACCATTTGCTCTTAACTTCGAGCACGGCGCTGAGTCGTGTGTTTTGAGCCTTCCCACCTAGCCCCGGTTTCGGCGTCACCAAACCACTGAAATCTCTGCCCGACTTCTCCACTACTTCTCCATTTAGCTTTCTCTTTATAGTTAGCTGCATTTTCCCAAAAAGCTCTTGTACAATGGCTTCTTCGTCATGTGGGGTATCAACCAAACTCAGCGCAATGATAAAAGGCAACCCTAGCTCCTTAACGCCTTTATATTTTTTGATTTTCTTTCCTAAAGCCCGCCTTAATTGTATGCTGCCTATAAATCTCGCTGGTAGCATGTGGCTACCAACAATTGGTTTTCTTTCCACCGGCTTTCGGGGTATCATGATCAGTTTTAGCTTGAGTCCATCTGCTTGATACTCAGTCTCCTGAGACTCGTCGCTTATTTTAGGGTCGAAGCTATCCAGCCATTGTGTTACAAATTGTTTCCACCTTTTATAGTCAACTCCTTCGGGAATATGCTCAGATTCAACTAAGACCATAACAAAGAAGTAGTGCTCAATCTCATTTAGCTGTTCCAGAATTAAGTCGAGCTTTCGCTGTTCCTTCTCCCACTCAGGGTCATCAAAAACTGTGGCTACTTCAACAATTATGGGTTTATCGAGAGCTTTGCCTGCAACTAATAGATCAGGTTCACCTTCTTCAAGTTTTGGATGTATGGAAACAGAGTACCCTTTACTTTTGAAGAATTCGTACAAAGCTAGCTCATAGTAAGCGCTGAAATGCTGGCGACTAGTTTCACTTCTCAATCTGCCTAATATGTCCGGTTTAACATCCTCAGGCAGAGTTTGAAACCACTCCTCAACCTTATTCCGCTCCCTTGAAAGAACCGGGTCAACGGCAAGCCTAGCTATAAATGGTGTGGTGTACTTGGATGCGTAGTGATACTTTCGCGCTAAATCCTCTACCCAGTTTTGCTCAAATACTTTCATAGGCATTAACTTGCTTGAGCAAGGCTGCTAACAACTATTTCCCGCTCCTTCATATCCAAGCCATAGAGGTCAAAGATAATGGAATCAATTTCCTGCTGGAGAGCGTTTTTTAGCCTTTATCCAAGTACAAGGAAACCCCATCCATATCGACTTCACCTATCTTGTCCTCGGAACTTAACAACTTAAGATGAGCAATGGTCTCCATTACAGCTAGCCGCCTGTCCCAAGGTGCTAAATCATGGAAAGCAGTGCCGCCTTGCTTAGGCATCCACGGAATATCTTCAGCTATTTGGTAGGCTGTCTTCAGGCCCTCGTTCATGGCTCTTATGATATGTCTCTTCCTTTGCTCATGGTGGTAAAGTATGTCTGCCACCTTTAGCCTGAGGCTATTGAACACCGGCCCATGTCCTGGCAAGACAAAATTAACTTCAAGTCTCTCTAGCTTCTTAAGGGAAGAAA
>CAZQDF010000285.1:0-1876 GCA_964592065.1 uncultured Dehalococcoidales bacterium
GACAAGCTAGGCATGCGAACCTGCCCTAGGTGTAACGGAAGCGGTAGAATTGGTGCGGAGTAGGTGAATTCATAATGTGCTGTTGTACTTCTAACTTACGGGGTCAGCCTAATCTCTTAATCTAAGGATGAGTAGTGCAAGAGGGACCAAATTTTACGGAGCCACTGTTACGCAATGCATCAATCTTACCGGAGACCTCTTCCGTCTGTTGCAGTTGCACCAAGGTAAAGGGGTCATTCTTGGCAGCATCCTTCAGCGAGGCTCCACTCTGGTAAATCTCATCATCTGCCAGCATCCAACGGTCATGCATTTCAGCGTCAATCAGGGTGTATTTATTTGGTCCCCGCTCTTGGGCGAACAATCGTGAGCAGTCAAGGAATGCAATCTCTGCATTTCCCTTCAAATTCTTCATCTCGGTTACAAGTGTCACTTCAACGTCAGGGCTTACGTGGTTCAAATAGCGATAGAATACGGTGTCATCTAAATACGGGTCTATAATCTCAACTCTACGTCTGGCATTCTCGAATAGCGACCTCAGCAGAATAAATGCGGAAAAAGGCGAATGTTTTCCAATGATATGTTCCCCTAGGTTATTCGGAATTGAGCAAACAATATCAAACGTATCCTCTTTGAATTTATCAAGCGCCTCCTTTACTTCTGCACTGAATTCGTCGTTGCTCTCTAACTTTATCTGAAAGCTACGGGCTGCACCTCGCCACCTGTTCCATTCCGCAGAGAATCGGTGGCCTGGAATTGCTTCCAAAAAGAAAACACGATATATCCTTTCGCACTGAGAAAAGTCATGCTGATACTTTGCACGCACCTGAGAATAGCTTGGTGGATGTCCCTCCTCTGAAGCTAGGATTCCATTCTCTATCGTTTCTAGAAGGAGTCCAAATTGGTACAACAACTCTGATTTTCTAACGCAAATATCATGAGATCCAGCCATAAAACCCTCCTTCAAGTCGCGGCTGAAATTTTGACTTTTTGTCTCGTAACTCTATCCAGCCTCCCCATCGCTTCTTTATTCTCCCTAATACCCAGTTTAGACTTATTTATGGCTTTTCTCAAGAGGTCTATTGACTGGTCGTAGGTTTTTGCGGTCAACGGGGTAGGGGATGCCGTCCTTGCCGCCGTGGGCGAAGCTGTAGCGGGCTGGGGCTCGGTAGCTGGGAGCCACCCCATGCACCAGCTCGGAAATCAGACTCAGGGCACGGATGGTCTTGGCACCGACCCCTTTTAGCCCCAGTAGCTGTTCAAAGTCCTGCGGCTGGCGCTCATAGGTGCTTAATAGAATCCGACTTAGACTATCGGGGTGGAGGTCATTGGTGCTCAGGTAGTGATAGGGAGGCAGATTGAGGGTCTTCAATTTTTTGAGGTCTGACAAGATATGCTCAGGCTTTTCGTTGGCGGCTATATCGGTGATAGTGGTTCGGGCAGGGTTGCTTTCTTGAGCAACCAGGTTTAATGCCTGCCCTTTTGTCTGGGACAGGATGGCAGAGTGGGGTTCATTGACAAAGTTAGTAACCTTTTCGCCCAGCCAGTGGTAGCGGCGGGCATAGCGGTTAGCTTCATTCATCCCCTGCTGAACCACTGCCTATGAGCCACTGGTAGTAAACAGGAAGCTATGGTGGTAGAGTTGGTAGCCATCCTGAATGGCGGAGCTATCTACCTTGGCTGACATCCGGCTGGCATACCCCACCTCAATTAAAGATTGCAGCTATCACAGCTAAGAGTATTGCAACTAGTACAGGGGTTGTTGCCAGCTATATGCGTGGTTAGTCCGCTTTCATCTGTAGTGAATGAGGAGAAGATGGAGAATACCCGTTTAGCATTGTTATGGCAATGGGGACAGGAAACCCCCTCACTAGCTTGG
>CAZQDF010000286.1:0-1859 GCA_964592065.1 uncultured Dehalococcoidales bacterium
ACAAAGGCTTCACGTGGAACACGCTTCATAGCTTCAATCACACGTTTATCCTCTATCTCCTGATTAAGATATTCGATTAGCTTAGCTTTAGCTGCCTGTAAATCCACTGTTATTCATCAACCGAAGCCATTACCCCAGAGCAAAGGAAAGTATTATGAGAATCAGAATTATTGACCCCGCAAGAATACCAATGCGCTTTACTTCGGGCATCACGTATTGATAGCGGCTGGTGAAATTTTCAACCTCAGAAGGTATTCCAGCTGGCGATTGAGGCTTAACAGCTATTGGCCTTAGTTGTTGTGGGTGCCCTTTCTGTATTGCTTTCGCTGCTCTAGCCTGCTGTTTAGCTTTGCTACGGCGTGATTTTTTCGGCATTACTCTTCCCTTGGTACGGATTGCTGGTAAATTCTGGTGCTGGAAATATATGCGTGACCTAAAAGCTGCTGGATGGAGTGCAGATCAGTGCCAGTTTGTAACTTGTGCACAGCAAAGCTGTGACGCAGGATATGCGGCGTAACCTTAGCGCTTAAGCCAGCCTTAGAGGCATAATTTTTAAGAATCTGCCAAAATCCCTGCCGGGTAAGCCGTTTACCACGCCGGTTAAGAAACAGCGCCTCTTCCTTTTCATCATATAATAAGTCTAGCCTATCGTTCTCAATAAACTTTTCCAGTAGCTTGCTCATGTGAAGGTCAAAGGGGACCTTTCTTTGAGAATTACTATAAACAGAGTTCACATGATTTTGCCTCAAATCTATATCCTTAACGTCTAGGGATATTAATTCGCTTATGCGTAAGCCGGTAGCGTAGAGTAATTCTAACATTACCACATCCCTTTTGGCTTCTGGGGTAGTTAGCTTTGCTGGCTCTGCTAGTAGATGTTGGTATTGAGATGGAGATAAAAACCTGGGTGAATGCTTGCTGACTTGAGGAGAGAGCAGATTCTGTGTCGGATTTTTCTTTAACTTGCCCGAGTTGACCATAAATTTAAAAAAGGATCTAGTTGAAGCTATTTTCCGAGCCGATGTAGCAGGGGAGTATTTCTTTTCTCTGAGCTTTAGCAGATAGCTCTTTACAAGCTCAGTGTTCGACTTAATTATCCCTTTCTCCTCCTCTGCCTCAATGTAAGATAGCAACTGGTTCAAATCATTACGATAAGCAGCCAAAGTGTTCTGGGCATACCCCTTTCCTTTATGCAAATATTGAAGGAAAGGTTCAATATACTGTTTCATCTGCATTTATTCTAACATAACGCAGCTCATTTTTGCCTCAATTCAAGCCGCTTGTTACAATAAATTTACCATGAAAGCAGGGCAATTGGAACAGCAGCTGAAAACCTTGCCAGCAAGCCCTGGAGTTTATCTTTTCAAGGATAAGGAAGACAAGGTTATTTATGTAGGCAAAGCTGCTAATTTGAGCAACAGGGTAAGGAGTTATTTTACTAAATATAGCAATTTACCATCGAAGATTCAGCGGCTGGTAATGAGAATAAGTGACTTCGAATTTGTGGTTACTGGCTCTGAGCAAGAAGCGCTCATCTTAGAATGTAACATGATAAAGAAATATCATCCCCGCTACAATGTACGTCTCAAGGATAATAAGACTTTCCCCTACCTTAAGATAGCTGTTAATGAGGATTGGCCTAGTGTCTACATCACTCGCCGTGTGCAGCGAGACGGAGCAAGGTACTTTGGGCCTTTTGCCAGTGCTGGCTCGGTACGTAAAACTTTGAAATTAATAAAGAAAATTTTTCCTTTTCGTACTTGCACCAAACCCCTCAATGGCAAAGATAAGCGTCCTTGCCTTGACTATTATATCCATCGCTGCCTTGGGCCCTGTGTTGGTGCAGCAGACAAACAGGA
>CAZQDF010000287.1:0-1843 GCA_964592065.1 uncultured Dehalococcoidales bacterium
TATACGAAATTGAATCTTGCCCGACTAATATTGACTAAGGAGGTAACATGAGTAAAGTAATAGAAGTTACAGATCAAAATTTTGAGGAGGAGGTTCTAAAATCAGATATTCCCACAGAGGTTGATTTCTGGGCACCCTGGTGTGGCCCGTGTCGTATGGTTTCCCCCATATATGACAAGCTGTCAGAGGAATATGATGGCACATTTAAGTTCTGCAAAATAAATGTGGATGAAAACCAACAGACAGCAGCAAAATACCAGATTATGAGCATACCCATGCAGATGTACTTCTACAATGGTCAGAAGGTTGACGAAATCCTTGGCGCAGTTCCTGAGCATATAATTCGAGCAATGGTTGAGGGCATTCACAAAGATTTCCCAACCGATGAAAGGGGCAGGCTCAAAGTGCTTTTAAGCTCCTGGGTAGAGCATAACAAACAAGATAGCGAGAAATTCAGGAAATGGGCGGAGAAAACTGAGAACGTAGAAGGCGATCCAACTTATACTAGCTTATTACAGGCAGCGCAAGAGATGGGAAAGGCAAATGACAGGTTATCCCAGCTATTAATCGAATTACAACAGGAGAAGTAGACATGAGCATAAGTGCGCTCGGTCTTGAGGATAAAGATTTCGGCTACTACGCCTAGTGTCATAATGACGGAAAAGACAAAGACATCAAAAATGGCAATAATCAAGCCTTTTGAGTGGCACTATATCCAGGATACCAAAATTGGTTTGAAAAGAATAGATTTGCCTATCAGCGGGAATTAGCTGCACTAGAGCAACTTATACCAAATCATAAAAGCGGAATAGAAATAGCTATGGGGGGGGAATTTGCCACCCCACTGGGGATCGAAATCTGAATCGCCACCACCCAAAATGAATGAGACAACAAAGACGCTGGCCTTGAAATTTATGGCGCATCGGCAGAAGCCCTCCCCCCAAGGCAAGGCATAGCTCTTTCGGTTTTGCCCTAGCAGTAACCGCAATATGCTTCCTAGAATGATGTGGAAGCCTGATTGGAAGAGGCATACAGGATAATAAAACCTTATGTAAATCGAAACAGCGACATGAATGGGTTTGAAAGAGCCTTAAGCACTTTCTTGAGCCCTCATAAACTTGCTGGCCTCCTGGCTCAAGTTTTAATTCAGGCCTGCAAAGCAGGAAAGGTTTCCTATGATGAGATAGAACAAATAGCCAAGGATGATACTGAGGATGTTTTATTTCTAGGTTTCGGATGGAAGTTGCTACTTCCAGCAAGGTCAGCTAGAGGCACTCTGGAATGGGGAGACGCAGTATTATTACCTAAGCCGGGAGAAAAGTATAAGGTACCTCCTAACGTAGTTGAATGTTTGGTGGAAGAGGCTATCCAAACCAGCCGATGGGACTCGGAAAACGCCATAGCTGCAGCTTTCAAGCTTATGGGTGAGCCAGAATGGGAGAAAATGCCAGAGCTGGTGCAGAAATTAAGGAAGGAAAGCAAAGACTGCAAGATTAACGCACTTCAAATCAAGAAAATATGTAGTGAGCTTGTTTTAGAAGACAGGGTAGACCCCCTCATAGCTGAACTTAAAGGGAGTGGAGTAATGAGTCCCAAGCTGGGTTCACTTGCTGAAGTGATCAGGGAAAGGTCACCTATCTATGAACTTAATCCATCCCTCTTTGCCAATAGGACAAGAAAATGCTCATAAAGCCAGTCCCATCAATAGATTTTAATAAGTGCCATCCTGAAAGATGCGACCATGGGATTTGCATTGCTGGTGATGCATGTCCACATAAGGCGTTCTTTCAAGAACAACCGTATGACTTTCCCATGCATAATGCATCCATGTGTGTAGGCTGTG
>CAZQDF010000288.1:0-1840 GCA_964592065.1 uncultured Dehalococcoidales bacterium
AGCGTAGCGAAGAATCTCTGTTAAAGGATATGAAGTAGCACAAGCCGAGAAGACTAAAGGTAGTATTTAATGAGTTGTCTAACTTGTCCTCAATAAACCTTTGGCTTCCCTGGGATTGAAATCCTTGCCTCCCTGTGCTACTAGAGCCAGGCTCATCAAAAAGTCATCGTGGCCTTCCTGTGGGTCTACATAGAAGTTCATGGTCTGGTTGGGGCGATATTGAGCCTTTGCCTTCTCTAGCTGAAACATCGTCTCTCGGTATTCATTGGAGCCGTCCCCTTTATAGAGCTTTAGCCTGCCACTATTGACGAACGACAATAGCTCAAAGCCCATGTCTGATTTGCTCTTCTGGGTGAAAGTGAACGGCTTTACCTTGCTGCCGAGCTCTTTGCGAAGAAAGCTGGCTACTGGCTGGCCGATACCGGTAGCGTCAACAAGTATCCTGTGGCAATTCCACTTCTTGAGGATATCCACCATCTGAGGGTATAGCTTGCTGTGAGGGATTCCCGTCCACTGGTACTGCTCCACTACGTTCAGGGTTGGCTCGGCTAGTAGGAACTCGGAGCGCTGAGTCGTTTCCATTTGTGCAATTGTGATCACGGTTGAATCGAGCTTGAGTTTAGCTGCCGTGAGGGCTGCCTCTCTGGTTTCCTCTCTCTCGCCTGCTAGGTCAATGCCAGCAATGTGAGGAACTTTGTGGTCCTGTGGTTCTTTCAGCCGAGGATGCGTTCCCATCATCAGGACAATCTGCTGGCGGGATAGGAAGCGTCCCCCTCCACTGATGGGTAGCAGGGCATATTGGGTTCTGAAGAGCGGATGATTCTCGCCTAATCTTATTCTCTCGCCTTCAACATAGCTGGCGTATGAGGGGTTGTGCCTGGCCACCTCTTGCCAATCGTATCTGAAATGACGTTTGATGCCGTCCTTCTTCTGTAATTCGAGGTTGGTCTGTTTTATCTCTGCGAGCAGTGTGGCATCATCCCAGGTTGTGCCGTAGTGTATCGTGGTAACGTTAGTCGATGAGCCCATAGGCCGAAATTCTTTGGTGTATTTCTCCTTGCTGACGTCCTGGCTCTCGTCAATCTCCAGGAGAATGTCGGCGGTGTGCCCGACCACTGAGGAAGATTCCTCCGCTGATAGAAATATTTCTCTGGCACTGCCGAGGGCGATGATATAGCCCATCTCGGTGTGATAGATGCCGCCGTAGCCAAACTCATCGAGCCTTTCTTTGAGCCTCTGCATTGATATGATGGTCTGGGGCTTGAATGTGGGGGAGCACTTTATGAGATTACCTCCCTGGGCTATATAGAGGGTCAATAGTAAGAGTTCAAGGTGGGCTGAGAGCTCGTTCTTGCCTCCCTGGCGGGCTATCTCCACGGAGAATGTCAAGCCTTTTCCCTCCTGAATGCTACCCAGGACTGCTTTGGCTACTTCGTTTTGATACGGTCTTAGCTTCATACTGGCTGGTCTCCTTCTTAGTTATTAGCAGTCCTTCGCTTCTTTGTCATTCTGAGCGCGTGAGCCAAAGCCCTGAGTCCTGACGATAGGAAGGAACCGAAGGGGAAGAATCTCATATCGCTCAGGATAGGCTTAGTGCGGCAATCCCTTCATCCATTTGAGATTGCTTCGGAACTTCGCCCTCGCAATGACGAAATAGAAGGCCATCCTCGCAGTGGTACAGAATGTTAAAGCTTACTGATGCCTATTCCTATTCCAAGCGGCACTGCTATTTCAGCAAGCACCTTGGTGATGGCTTCCCTGAGGGGCTTTTTCTGCTCTTTGCTAATTTGGTATCTGGTTTTGACCAGTCTGGCTATGGTGTTGGCGGCGGAGAAATGCA
>CAZQDF010000289.1:0-1836 GCA_964592065.1 uncultured Dehalococcoidales bacterium
TAACAAGCGCTTAGATATTATTAAAGATTTACCCAAAGGCAAGGTGATCTGGTGGTTTGACAAGATCGACATGGTCAAAGCCAAGGAAGTTCTCGGCGACAAGGCCTGTATATGTGGGAATGTGCCGACATCACTGATATACACAGGTACTCCCCAAGCTGTTAAAGAATGCTGCCGTCAGCTTATACAAGTTGCCGGCAAGGGTGGCGGTTTCATATTGACCGGGGGTGCCCTTATCAATAAGGGGAATCCGGATAATTTGCGCGCTATGATGATAGCCGCCCAAGAATATGGCGTTTATAGGTAGCCAAACCGCCTGATAACCATGAACTGACAGATGCCAACCGAGATATTCAAGATAAACAACAAATTTTGTTCACATTGGTGAATACTACTTGGGCTCTGTTATTAAGATACCACTCCCTATATCTATAATATCTGCTCTAACTCTTTCCTATCCTGAACATCTTGGTACCGCAAGTGGGACATGTCCCCTGAGTCGCCGGCTTGCCATTCTTCATAGTTATGCTCTTAGCATCCTTCATGTCCCTTTTGGTACGGCATTTCATGCAGTATGCTTGCATTGGTCAACCTCCCTTTTTTAGGCAGAATAGACCTATTCACTAGTAGAATGTCAACAATCTTCCTCGATTGCACTTTTTGACGAAACGTTGGATACCCCAAGCTAACGTAGCACTATTCTCCTTAACCTCCATTTGGCACTTATGAAGTTGAGGATAACATTGATAGTCCTGTTAATCGGTGCTAGAATCTAGGAAAAGTAATTCCATGTCTTGTATACCACATAATTTGCCATCTATATGAGGAGAGGCGCATTGAGAGGGTTGATACCGTGGTTGTGGCAGCCATCGGAAGAACGGATGATGCTTTGTACCGTGCCCTGAAGGGTGAGGTCAAAGAAATCTATGCTGTTGGTCAGTGTCTGGCGCCACGCCTTCTCCCAGACTCAATCTGGGATGGCAACCAAGTGGGACGTTTGCTGTAAAAGAGGCTTAGAGGTGCTGCTCTGAAGGAGTATTCAGGGCAGCTGATTCCCGAAGAAGGGATATGGTGCCTGAGCTTTGCGGTAGGGAGAGAATTGCCAACATTAGACAAGCTTTCAATATTCGAGAAAGGTTGAACCCGTTGCCGTTTAAAGTCCCGGGCGGGCTACTTGGCCGACCACCGCAGAAAGAGGGCCCCCTGACAGGGGGGTCAAACCATGCCCTGGCCACGGCTATATACGCCGGACAGGTTGGTCTGAAGAGCATCTCGATGCTAATGCCTCAGCCGAATGCAGATTATGTTCATCGTAATCTAGTCATGAGCCACTGCTGTGGTGCGGAAGTACATTGGTGTGGGGCGGAGTTGGAATCTGCAA
This sequence comes from uncultured Dehalococcoidales bacterium, assembly GCA_964592065.1. Taxonomy (GTDB): domain Bacteria; phylum Chloroflexota; class Dehalococcoidia; order GIF9; family AB-539-J10; genus JAFGBN01. The sequence goes on from CAZQDF010000289.1 coordinate 1,382, forward strand.
GAAATTTGCATATAGTTGTATTGATAATTTATTATATATCAGACTAGATTTTGAATTAGTGGCTGGAATAGCACCTTACCCTTAACTATTTAAAACGAGCCCGAATCATGCTATACTTAGTCTTTCAGAATAGGTGGAAAGGAGGTACTGAATCATAATGACAGAGTACATGGCTATAAAGAAAAAGGTATACGAACTGGAAAAAAGAGTCTGGGATTTGTCGGCCATTGGGGCCAGAGTTAAAAAACTGGAGGCAAACGGGATCCCTAAGAAGAAACTTGACCCGAAAGAGATGTTGGTCAACAAGGAGCGAATCCTTGATCGCGTTCAACTGCGGGCCGAGGAATATACCTTTTTTACCAAGAATTGTGCCCAGGGCACAGCGCTTGCCCTGATGGAAGAATTTGGTCTGGGCAACATGGAGATTATTAAGGCCTTGGCTCTCTTCCCTGGCA
>CAZQDF010000290.1:0-1828 GCA_964592065.1 uncultured Dehalococcoidales bacterium
CCCCAAAACCTGTATGTCAGGCGTGCGGGAAAGCGAGGCACGTATGCCCTGCCGGAACAAAGGCTGCTGGTCAACTATAAATACCTTGGTCACTTTGCCCTCTAAAGTATCCTTACCTTAGTTTAGCATACATAATGCAGGATGTAAAAAATTTAGTGCTCGTTCACCCTTGTATCTTGGAAAAGTAGTAGTATAGATAATGGGGAGACAGGCCGATTCACCCTTGGTGATTAAACACCGTAGGTGAGCGAGGTCGTCTCCCCGGTAATCCCGAAAGCCCGAACAGTTGCGTGGGTTAATCAAGCCCGTATCTTGCAAGGAAGGGTACAAGGGAAAAAAGGAGAGGAAATGGAGAAGAAAATCTATGTAGGTATCGATGTTAGCAAGGACACCATGGAGGTAGCAGTACATGGAGAAAAGCATCACTGGAGCTTTTCCAGTGACGAAGCTGGTATCAGTAAGATAGTATCGAAGTTTATGGAAATTTCTCCGGAGCTTGTAGTATTGGAAGCAACTGGCGGGTTCGAAGTCCCTCTGGCCGCTGAGCTTGCAGTCACAAAAATACCCACTGCAGTGGTTAATCCACGTCAGATAAGGGACTTTGCCAAGTCTGTAGGCATGCTGGCTAAGACCGATATTCTGGATGCCAGGATAATCGCCCGGTTTGCCGCTGCCGTTCAGCCATCTCCTCATCCCATACCCAATATAGAAGCTCAGGAACTCGGTGCTATTACAGCTCGTAGGCGACAGATAGTAAATATGATAACCGCTGAAAAGAATCGATTCAGCACAGCTGGCAAGGAGGTAAAACCACGAATCCGTGCTCATATCAACTGGTTGGAGAAGGAACTGGACGAAATCAATGGAAACCTGAGGCAAAAGGTCAAGGATAGCCCTATCTGGCGAGAGAAGGATGAACTTTTGCAGAGTGTGCCGGGTGTAGGTCCCAACTTCTCGACAACCATTTTGGCTGAACTGCCTGAGTTGGGAACATTGAACCGGAAGCAGATAGCTGCCCTGGTTGGTGTAGCACCTCTCAATCGAGACAGCGGTACATTGCGGGGTAAACGTACCACCTGGGGAGGACGGGAAACAGTGCGAACCGCTCTTTACATGGCAACCCTGGTTGCTACACGGTATAACCCGATTATCAGACGTTTCTACAAGCGTCTTTGTGCTTCTGGCAAGGTCAAAAAGGTGGCTCTTACCGCGTGCATGCGTAAACTGCTCACTATCTTGAACGCCATGCTTAAATATCGCACCCCTTGGAACTATGATGTTTCTCAAATTTCCGGTCCTTGTTGTTAGTTATATTTAAGACAGTTGCTCACCTTAATCCTCTCCCGTCAAGGGAGAGGAAAAGCTTGCTCTCTCTCCCCACCGCGGGAGAGAAAACAACTCAGCCCTCTCTCCCCTGGGGGAGAGAGGTAGAGTGAAGGGGCACTGGTTTAGCCCCGCGCCAATGTGCGGTTTAGGGTGTTCTTTAGCTCTTCGATATTAAAGGGCTTGGTAATATAGGGCGCCTTCGCACTGGAAAGGAATTTCCTGGTATCTGCCGCCAGGACATCACCCGTGATGAACACCACCCTCCTGGCCAGAGTTCGCGCTGTTCTTTTGATTTTCTTATATAGCTCCATACCGCTCATGCCCGGCAGCTTGATATCCAGCAGTATAAGGTTGTACCTCTCGCTCTTAATCTTTTCTAAGGCGGCATCAGCACTTTCCACGGTTTCTATCCTGTGTCCTTCGTCAGTTAATATCTGGCTTAAGAAGCGCAGAATTGTCGGCTCATCATCCACCACCAGTATCCTGGCTTCAGTTACCGTCT
>CAZQDF010000291.1:0-1787 GCA_964592065.1 uncultured Dehalococcoidales bacterium
CATGCCGTGCATTCTTCCATTGGGAAGCCTCTTGGTGCCTGCGGGGTGCCACTTCCTATCCCAACCTATCGCCTTTTTACCCGCTTCTATACACTCTTTGAGACTATCTCTATCTGGAAATCCATGCTCGCGCTTGTACTTTGAAAGCTGCGTCGTATCTTTTCCCTCATAGCCATCATTCTTCAGTGCAACCTCCGTTGGGTCAAGTCCTAGCTCAGTAGCTACATGGTCGAATATCAGGGTAAGACATAAAGCATTCGGGAGCTGCTCGCATCGATCCCACCAGGCGGGCCCTTTACTCACATCCGCTTGTAAAATTTCACATAATAGATTGGGGATTTTAGTATTATCAATGAAGTGGTCAATGCCAGATGTGACCGACATTACAGCAAACACATTTTTCATTTGTACCGCTGTGATTGTCCCATCATTTTTAGCTCCTACTTTAAAGTAGCCGACCATGATATCACCAGATTCACCAAAGAAGTCTCCCCTTCTGTCATACAGTAATTTCACAGGCCTTCCAGTCCTCTTGGCTAACAACGCCGCCAGAATATTCATCCCGTTCTCCGAATTATTAGCAGGATTACCTCTCCCTCCAAATGCACATCCCTGATATAGGGAGTAAATGCTGATCTTATTCATAGGTACATTCAACCATTCAGATATCAACATTTTTGCATGGTAGGGTTGCTGCTCATGTACCCACATCTCCAGGTTTTCTCCTCTCCATCCAACCACAACACTGGCTGCTTCCGCTCCCGCCCATGTATGGGCATTCCGCCTGGCTTTGAATTCGATTATTTTATCGGCTTCTCTGAAGCCTTTCTCTGTATCACCTTTTTCAATCTTGGATGGCGTCCAGAAAGGAAGCAGGTTAGTATCAGCTCCAGGGCGTAGTATAGGAGCACCTGGCTTCAACGCCTCCTCCTGGTCTAAGACAAAGGGCAACTCTTCCCATTCCACATCTATCAGCCTCAGTGCTTCAATGGCTATATCCTCGCTATCGGCAGCCACTGCCACACCACACGGTTGTACCTCATACCATGTCTGGTCACCAAGGACAGGATGTCCCGGTTTTATTGCAAAACCGGCAAATTCGGGGCATACCCATTCTGGACCAAAGTAACTCCCATTAAGCATTTTATCTTTTACTTCTAGGTCATCGTACCTAATTACAGCCCTCACACCCGGAAGCGCCTCAGCTTTACTTGTGTCCATCCTCTTAATCCTTGCCCGAGCGTGGGGGGACATAAGTACTCTAGCATACAGCATGCCTGGAACTTGTACATCCCTTGTGTACATTGCCTGCCCGCTTGCTTTCTCGTACCCGTCCAAACGGCGTATACCGCGCTTTCCTATTTCATTAAGGGCGATTGTCGGGATATCCGCCTCAACCTGATATTTCCCTTCAGTCTGTAATTTCTGATATTCTCCTGCTGTTTCCATTGCCATTTTGTTCATCCTCCATCGAGATTCTTAGCTACCTTCAACACCCCTCTCAGGTGCTGGTGATACGTGCCACACTGGCATAGCTTAGCGGCAAGGGGTTCCTTTATTCCCTCCTACGCTGGGTTGGGTTCTTGTCTAACAAAACCTTCGCTATCACTGTAGGGCTGGTGATACAATAAGCACACTGCATACTGTGACGCTTGATGTACACCTCACTCAGCGGGCGGTTTGCCTTTACAATTCTCTCTGTACAATTTAAAGCACCTTGCCACCCTTGTCAAGAGCCCGAATTGCGTCATAATTATTGTTACCGAAAGTGGTATCGTTGCCTCAAA
>CAZQDF010000292.1:0-1772 GCA_964592065.1 uncultured Dehalococcoidales bacterium
AGAAAACCGCTAGAGAGATGCCTCAGAAAACGGCTATCGTGCTTGGTTCTCGAAGTGCTAGCTATCAGGAGTTAGACGAAGCTTCTAATAGGGTGGCTAATGCCCTTATAAATTTAGGGATGAAGAAAGGCGACCATTCGCCTATTTTGATGCCCCATAGCGCCGAATGGCTGATTAACTATTTTGCAATTGTTAAGGCCGGAGGCATGAGAGTAATACTCAATTCTATGCTTAGACCACCTGAGCTTGCTTTCCTTCTTCAAGATTCTGATTCTGAAATATTGCTAACGGAAAGAAAGTTTTCTCAAGAGCTTGCCTCGCACTTGCCCGCAATTCCCTCACTAACGCACGTAATCGAACTTGATAGTGATTCTTATGCCGAAATAATAGCGAATAGCTCCTGCAGTTCGCCAATCGTTGGTATAAAGGAAGAGGATGAGACAGTTATCGTATATACCTCAGGGGTCTTAGGGAGACAAAAGGGTGTTGTTCACACCCATGCCTCCCTTACTGGAACTAAGTTGCCTCATAAAATTGAATTTCTAGATAACATACCCAAGACTGGTTGAGGCAAAATAGACAAGACGCGACTCAAGGAGATGAAAAGAGCTGAAGCAGGAGGCCAAGAATGACTGAGCAAGATATTTTTGGACGTCTAAAGAAGCTTATAGTGGGACTATGGAAAGTCGATGAAACAAAAGTAGTTCCAGAAGCCTCATCTAGGTACGCTCTCGATGCTGATAGTCTAGATTTCATAGAGTTTATTGCAGCAGTGGAAGACACTTTTGGAATTGAAATCTCAGATGTGGATGTTGAAAAAATACAGACTGTTCAAGACGCAGTTAATTAGATTGAATCTGGGAGGTAACAATGATTGAAAGAAGAGTAGTGGTTACTGGCATTGGCGCCGTTACTCCTTTAGCCACTGGAGCTGAACAATCGTGGCAGGCGTTATGTCAAGGCAAATCAGGAGTGGCAAGAATTACCAAGTTCGATGCCTCGAATTTTAGGGTGCAGATTGCCGCTGAAGTAAAGGATTTCCACCCTGAGGACTTTATCGATACAAAAAAGATAAGGAGAACAGACCCATTTATTCATTATGCCCTGGCAGCTAGTCGAATGGCATTAGATGACTCTGGATTGGCTATCAATGAAACTAATGCCAGTAGAGTAGGAATAGTGGTAGGCTCATGTGCTGGTGGCATGACCACTTATGAAAAAAAACTTACTGCCCTCCAAGAAGAAGTCCCTGCCAGCGTTTCTCCCTTCTTTATCACGGGGTTCATAGCCAACATGGCAGCAGGGGAAATCTCCATGGTTTTCGGCGCCAAGGGGCCGAGCAAGTGCGTAGTTACCGCTTGTGCTACTGGAAACCATGCTGTTGGTGATGCTTTCAGGCGCATCCAATATGGTCAAGCCGATGCCATAATTGCTGGAGGGAGCGATGCCTACATTCTCCCCGTAGGTATTGCTGGCCTTGATAAGATAACAGCTATATCCCGAAGGAATGACGAGCCGGAAAAAGCCAGCCGACCTTTTGGCAAGAATCGTGATGGCTTCGTGCTAGGAGAAGGTGCCGGGATTGTCATTTTAGAAGAAATGGAGTCAGCTATAAGAAGGGGAGCCAAGATTTATTGCTGAGATTGTGGGAATAATTGCATATTTTGAACAGCTTGGGGAGCTAACATCCGGAAGTGAATCAATTACTGTGTAGTGAAAACATAGCTGTGGAATCCGAGAGTCAGGTGCGCTAAGTGAAAGAGCAAAATGCG
>CAZQDF010000293.1:0-1759 GCA_964592065.1 uncultured Dehalococcoidales bacterium
TCAGTACGGGTAGCCCCCCGGCTTCAAGCATCATCATCATCATCGACGTGCCGGAGCGGGGGAGCCCGGAAACAATTGTGACGATTTTACTATCCGCAGATTCTCGGCCCATCATCCCTCCGTCCGTATCTTAAAGGACTTGACGACGAAGGCATATTATATAGTAGCGAGAATCCCTTTAACCACCACATTGTATCCCCACACTTCTTAGCAATGCCGCAAGGGCAAGACCAACTCCGATCTTACCCATAATGAGTCGGGTTGACGGATAACTATAAGACCCCGCGTGTCACAAAATTCGAGTGACTACCTCTAGCGTTGCTCTATCTCCTGACTGGCCTCCTGCAAGACCTGCCAGGCTGTCTCGCCGATGAATACGGATATAGCGTCGCTGCTATCAGAGGGATTTTTCGCTAACAGCACCCGGCCTATAAACTCCTCATCAAACAAGGATAGCTGCTCGAGAACCCCACCCACCGCCGCCGGTGAATCTACCGGGTAGATGAAGAGGATTCGGTTGTAGCTCGCCTTGATCGAGATTCCGCTTCCACTCGCACTGGCGTTTGGACCCAAGGAAACGACCACCAGCAACCAAGCCGGAAACGCCTCCTCTGAAGTGGCGTAAACGGCGAAGAAATCCTCCACTGAAACGTCGGATGCAGTTTGCACATAGTCGGTGGAGAAGGTGGTGAAGTAGGAAGTAAGCTCTTCCAGTTCTTCGTCAGGAACACCGCTTAAGTCGATCTCATCTGTATTCCCGGAAGTCGTTGACACGCTTAAGGCGACACCTGTGGGCAGACTGAGCGGTGCTATATAGCTTATGACGCGCTCATAGAAGAGATCGTTAGCGAAATCACGTACAGTGATTCTCGCCCCGTAGTTTCCGCCCGCGACCGGCGTGATAAAGGGAGAAACGAAGCTTACCCATGCGGTCCGCCCAGTACAACTGGGATGCCGCTTGCGGTAGTGATCCTCCGCCAATACCTCCTCTGAACCGTCTTTTAATGTGTACACCGACCAAGTGGTATCAAGATCCGTACATGCCGGGATCGGCTCATACTCAAGGAACAGATAGAACCCAACCTGCGTCTCTCCGGTCTTTGGATCAACTCGAAACTGAAATCCGGCTTTTAGTTCCTCCCAACTTATCCCCAAAACGGAAAAGGCCACACAAGCCACAATAATGACAGTCCCTACAAAAACCATGCTTCGTTTCATACCATCCTCCTGATCCATTATACGCGTGTTGTTAGTTTGCGGAAACAGAATCACAAAGGGCACACGCAAGACAGGCCAAAGTGTCCTGACTCCTTAATCCACCGCTTTTTGAGGTAGTGTCAAGTTTTGTGTGTAGAGAGCTGTTCCTAGGGCGAAATAAGAGGGAGCTTCTTATTGAGCATGTAAAGGGTGGTCACCAACGTGTTCGTCCATGCAAAAGTGAGGGTTGACGCAGCCAGGGTGAGCACCTCCCCAAAGAGGCCCAAGGGTAATCTGGTCACTACATAGCCGGCGAGGATGGCAAGAGCGTAGAATGGGGCGAGCAGGAGGAGCAGAGAACCGGGAATGCGCCAGCCAACCGTTTGGCTGAAGCTCCCTTTCATCGCCGCAGTGGCAGTTGCGCCCTCAATCAGAGTCACTTGCTTATAGAAGCACAGACGCAGTCCAAGATAGATCCCCGGAAGAACAAACAGAAAGCTCCCTGCCAACACAACCAGATTGACTAAGATCTCTCCCACCACGAGGTGCGTATAGGAGGAAA
>CAZQDF010000294.1:0-1731 GCA_964592065.1 uncultured Dehalococcoidales bacterium
AGGTGCAGACGGAAGGCTATCATTTTGACATTCGTAAACATCTCGTAGAATACGACGATGTGGTAAACAACCATCGCGAGGTGATTTACGCCGAAAGAAAGAAAATCCTGGGTGGTGCTGACCTTAAGGCAAATATAATATCTATGATTCAGGACGAAATCCAAGGCTTAGTAGCCAGCCATTTTGGTGATGATTTGGTTGAAACAGACCTACCCGGCTTGCTTGAGGATGTGTCTCATATTTTCCCATTGCCACCACAATTTGGGAAGAATGGGTTTTCCGAGCTTAGTAGCAAGCAAATCACAGAAAAGCTAAGCGACTATGCCATTGACGTTTACGATCAACGAGAGCAGGAGGTAGGTTCTGATAATATGCGCCTTATAGAGCGCCTGGTGATGCTCCGTGTTATTGATAGATTATGGATGGAGCATCTTACTGCTATGGAGCACATGCGCCAGGGAATAGGTTTGCGTGCTGCAGGTCAGCAAGACCCCCTGGGAGTGTATAAAAGAGAGGGTCATGCCCTTTTCGATGCCCTTCTAGCCAGTATTCAACACGATGTTGCCCACAGCATTCATCATGTTGGCATCACTAAAAATGTCGCTGCGAGCGAAGCGAAGCAACCTCGCAAAAAGACGCCAGTAATGGCAGGCAAGAAAGTTGGTCGCAATGACCCTTGCCCCTGTGGCTCAGGCAAGAAATACAAATACTGCTGCGGGAAATAGTGTAGTGGGCCGGTTCCGGAAGTGTGGTGGCTTTAGCCCCATGCAGCTCTAAAATGCAAAATTAGCAAATTCGTTGCTATTTCTCATCGCTTGTCATATATTATTCTTGTCCTGAATGAATACATAAAGAGGCCTTGCAATGAGGACGCTTATAGATATACAAGAACATCTGATAAGAGATTTACTAAGGGAGACCAACGCCAAGACAAAAAGGGAAGCCATCATAACGGCTATAGAAACTTATCTCAATTTGAAAAGGAGAGAGAAACTCGCTTCTCTCATCGGTAACTATGACTATGGGTCCACTGTAGGAGAACTGGAGAGGATGAGGGTTGATGACTAGGATAACAGTGGATACTTCCGCTTGGGTAGAATCTTTTCATCCCAAAGGTGATATTAAGTTAAAAGAGGCAGTTAGGCGATTAATAACCGAGGGAAAAATACTTCTCCCTGGAATTATAAAAGTAGAAATATTAAGAGGAACAAAGTCTCAGAAAGAATACGAGAAGCTTGACGAATTATTAAAGGGTTTAACTTACCTTCCAGCGGGAGAAAATTTCCGGGAGCGGTTAGCTCGATTCCCCCTTGATTTGTTCGGGGAAGGGATTGCTGTTCCTTTGGTGGATACTTATATTGCCCTCCTGGCCATAGAAAATAACGCCTCACTCCTTCATCGTGACCAACATTTTGATTTAATAGCTCAAGAAACTGACTTAGGAATATTAAAAGTGGTGTGATAGAAGTAGCGCCAATGTACTGCTTGCGTCTGCGGCTCGGGAAAGAAATATGAACACTGCTGCGGAAGGGGAGAGTAAGTATGGGGAATCATATATTACTTGTAAGTAAAGAACATTTTAATAAGTGTCTTAAGTATGGAATATATGGTGTTCCCTCTCACCCACTTGAGAGAATTAATTCGGAAATTATAGCTAGTTTTGAAGCCATTAAAGTAGGAGACTTCATATTCTTCTATGTTAAAAACATTGGAGTATATGGTTTGTGGAGA
>CAZQDF010000295.1:0-1704 GCA_964592065.1 uncultured Dehalococcoidales bacterium
TTCACGTATATGGGGGTTTCTTACCCCCAGCCATACTCTTCAAAGCTCTATAGGGAAATCAAAAGAGAGATCCACTTTGCCAAAAAACAACCAGTAACATTGTAACACCCGATTTTATCTTCGTCAAGCTAGTGTACTCGTTCACATGATTAGTGTCACTTATCTATCTGAACTAGCTCAGCTAGGATTCAGCTTTACATGTTGGGAACATGAGCCCCTGATCTAGCTCACTATTTAATCGAATTCCCGTTCGGAGATATTTGCAGTCGTCCAGGGTTAGACTTGAAGTCAAGGGAGATTGCTACCGTAGCTGCGCTTACGGCGTTGGGGAATACTCCCCCACAATTGAAGGTGCATATTAATGGGGCGCTTAATGTTGGTTGTTCACGTGAGAAGGTTACCGAATGCATTCTTCAAATGGCAGTTTATGCTGGGTTTCCGGCAGCACTCAACGGTATGTTTGCTGCCAAAGAGGTCTTTAAAGAACGAGACGAGAAAGGATACGATTGAGCATTCTCCATCTGGGACAATAGGGTATAACTGTGTGTTTGCGGTTAGCCCTTTAAGCTCACCAAAACCATTTCTTACGTTCCTTCGCATAGGTTTTGGTTAAACTACTATGACTATGCCCCCCCGCTCACACTATCTAAGATAATCTTATCAGTCTCTACCATACCTGGGAAACTGATTCTACCCATGTTTTTAATTGTCGCCTCCACGCCTTGGCCCACAATTCCGATATCATCGGGGATAGTCACTCCCTTCAAAGCGAGCAAGGCGGCCCTTATTGCTGCCCCTGCTCCCGTGGAAGTTTTCAAGGCACAACTAAAGTTCCCTCCATCACAAATAATGCCGGTTACATCAGCTGCCATGTTCTTGATGGCATACCCAACTTGCTCGTCATCCCCTCCCAATAGAAAGACAGTCCCGGCACTTGCCCCAACCGCGGCGGTAACAGCGCAACCACAGAAAGCAGATAATCTGCCAGAATATGTTTTTATGTAGATAGTGAGCAAAAGGCTTAGAGCAATTGCCCTAGCCAGCTTTTCCTCTTCAATACCCATTCTCTCTGCCATCACAGCAACCGGTAAAGTAGCCGTTATCCCGTGGCTTCCACTCCCAGCAATGCTCATCGCTGGCTTTTTAGCTCCACCAAAGCGAGCGTCGCATGCAGAAGCCACCAGAATTTGAGCAGATGTTATTGGGTCATCAGCTATTTTCTTCTCTTCTAGCAAGCTGGACATGTTAGCGCCTATTCCCACCCCAAGCCGTCCATTCAGGCCTTCTTGAGCTAGCTCTTGGTTCATCTTCACTGCGTCCAATACGAACTTAATATCCTCAAAAGGAATTCCTTTAACAAACCGAATCAGGTCAGTTACTTTCAAGCCAGTAATGCTGAAATGCTTTTCTTCTTTGCTCTCTTCTTTCTTCTTATATACAACTTTTCCGTTAGCCTCTACCAGAACAATGTTGGTATGTGTGTCCTTAATAACTGTCCTACCGACTCCCTTACTTGTCCTAACCACGGCCTCTACATAAATACCTACTTCTCTTTCTTTCATGGCTACCTCTACAATCCCTTTCTTCAGCCATGACTTTGCTTTAACGACACTCTTTTCATCAACACCCTTTAAAACCTCCAGTTCTAAACTAGGCTCACCTACTAAAATCCCCAATACAGCAGTCAAGGCATAACCTGTCCCA
>CAZQDF010000296.1:0-1694 GCA_964592065.1 uncultured Dehalococcoidales bacterium
TTGAATTCAGGTCTCCTGACCCTGCCTGCAATCCTTACCTGGCTTTCAGCGTAATGCTGGCCGCCGGGCTGGAAGGTATCGAAAAGGAATATGAGGTGCCCAAGCCAATCGAAGAAAACGTATATGAGATGACTGAGGACGAAAGGCAGAAAAGAGGAATAGACACCTTACCTGCCAGCCTATTGGAAGCCATACTGCTAACTGAGAAAAGCGAGTTGGTGCGAAAGACTCTAGGTGAACATGTTTTCTCAGCTTTCATCCAGAACAAGAAAATAGAATGGGATCACTACCGCACCCAAGTTACTGACTATGAACTGGAGAGATACTTGCCTATTCTGTAGAGTCTAAACAATCTTTATTTGGTAAAGAAAGGAAGAAGGCCCCAGTGGATGAAGATATTCAACTGAGCAAGACTCTTGGATTTCTACGTGTCGGCGCAGCACTCCCGGTGCTCCGTGTGGCTGACGTTAATTTTAACGTCGCAGCCATTATCGATACCATGAAAAAGCAAGAGAGCAGGATGTGCACATACCAACCTTCCCGGAGATGGCTATAAACGACTATTCCCTTGGCGATCTGGCTCAGCCCCTTGTGCTTTTGTTAAAAGCGCAAGGAGCCTAAACGAGACACTAAATGAAAGCACCAGAAACACCATTGCCGTGATAGTACAGATGCCGTTGGTCGTTGAGCAGAGGATTTTCAACTTTGCGGAGGTATTGAATTCAGGCCACATTCTCGGAGTCACACTCAAGACACTTCTGCCTACCTACAAAGAGTTCTATGAAGCCCGCTGGTTTTCACCTAGCTGGGACCGGTGCTCCAATACCATCGAATTGGAGGGCAACAAGTCCCCCATGGCACAGACATCATCTTCAGACTACAAGTAATTGACTCAGGCATCGTCGGGGTTGAGATTTGTGAAGACCTGTGGGTTCCGCTGTCGCCGCATGAGTTCCAGGCACTGGCTGGAGCAACAGCGCTGATTACCCTTTCAGCGAGCAACGAGATACTGAGCCAGGCAGACTGGCGCAGGGTAATAATATCTTCCGAGTCAGGCAGATGTATCGCAGCCTGCTATTACATATCATCTGGTATTGGAGAGCCGTCAAACGATGTGGTGTATAGTGGGCATGCCCTCTTAGCAGAAAACGGGGTAATCTTACAGGAATCGGAGCGACTGACACCGGATTCTCAGCTTGCAATTTCAGACATTAATATCCAACAGCTGGCGCATGATCGCCGCGTACTGACCAGTTTTCGTGACATGGCTGCCCAAGTGAAAGCATATCGAGTCATTGAGACAGAGGTCAGTGACCCTCACCCCGAGAGGTTAGAGCGAATGATTGACCCTCATCCCTTTGTACCAATGGAGCCAGCTAGAAGGGTAGAGAGGTGCCGCAAAATCTTTTCCATGCAAGTAGCAGCACTTGCCCAGAAACTAGTTGGGGCCAAAAGGAGCCAGCCGGTACTGGGAGTATCTGCAGAGCTACCCCGCAGATATAGAACAAGCGCATCATCTTCAGGTGAAATCCAACCATTTCGTGTTTTCGATTAAATGAGTGTAGGTAGAACTGACCATTGCTTTCTGGGAGCTTATCAGCCATGTTGATTGAGGGAGCTAGTAGAACTTCAGTTGCTATGCGGAGGCTGAGATACATGGGTAACACTCGGGGTATGATTAGTAATGATATTAA
>CAZQDF010000297.1:0-1667 GCA_964592065.1 uncultured Dehalococcoidales bacterium
CAGGGAGTGGGTGTCAAAGACAACCAGCGTAGCTCATCATTATGGCGGGGGCTACATCAGGGGGCCATATTCACATGAACCTGCCAGATTAGAGGTCTGCCTTCTGGGCATGCAAGGATTGGGCAAGCCAGGAGTTAACCAGTTCAATATGTCTGCTCCCCCTCTTGCTGAAGAGCTACCTCGATTATTGATGACAATAAAGTGGCCCGACTTCCTGTTTGCATCACGAGGGGGGCACTGGGAGGGAAACATTCCGGCAGCCAAACAGCGCTTTCCCAAAACGCTAACTCATCACGCAGTTCTCAATCCACCAGTCACTTTTTGGGGCAATACTTGCGTCGGTGACCCGCTCGAAAATCAGTTTACGAAATATACCTATCCGATACCGAAAGAAGAGGGTGGCACTGAGGTTCATATGATGTGGACTGATACTCCCTGCAGGGCCACCTGCTGGAATGTGGGCAGCAAGAACGTAGAAACCTATAGAAGCCCAAAGATAGAATGCGTTGTCGCTCAGCACCCATGGCTTGAGAATGATTGCTATTTTGCTGATATAATTCTTCCGGTTACCACTAAGATGGAGGAGGAGGATGTAGCCGTACAATGCTTGGACGCGATTAGAGCTGCTTGGGTTGAGAGACAAGCTATAGGACCCGTAGGGGAATCCAAGCCTGATGATGAGGTAGTTGGCGAGGTGGCTAAGAAGCTCAATAAATATGAAGAGTATACTGAAGGTCGGACCCCTGAAGAAGAGGCAGAGCGCATTTATAATTATACAGGGGCAAATAATTTCACCAGTTTGGAGAAGCTTGCCGAAAAAGAGTATTGTGTTTTCCCAGTTGCTCCAGATTGGAAGAGCGATCCGCCTGGTTTAATAAAGTTCTACGAAGACCCTGCAAATAACCCCTTACATACGCCATCGGGCAAGCTTGAGTTCTATTCCGAGAGACTGGCCCAGCACTTCCCCGGTGACACAGAGAGGCCGCCAATACCGAAATGGATTGAAAAGAGCGTAACACATGATGAGAGAATTTCTAGCGAAAGAGCCAAGAAATACCCTCTGCTCCAAATTTCAAATCATGGAAGGTGGAGAGTACATGCCCAGTGTGATGATATCAACTGGTCAAGGGAAGCTCCGACTTGTAAAGTAAAGGGCGAGGACGGATATATGTATGAGCCTCTCTGGATTAATACCTCAGACGCAGCTGAAAGGGGCATAAAGGGTGGAGATATAGTTAAGGTGCATAACGAAAGGGGTATCGTTCTCGGTGGTGCCTACGTTTCTGAGAGAATAATGCCTGGGGCGGTATCCATGGACCACGGAGCTAGGGTTGACTGGATAGCACCCGGGGAGATTGACCGGGGAGGTGCCATTAACCTGATATCACCGGATGGAATAATCTCCAAGCATTGCGCCGGTATGGCTACCAGCAGCTACCTGGTTCAAGTTGAGAGGCTCAGCATGGCTCAGATGGAGGAATGGAGGAGCCAATACCCCGAGGCATTCGAAAGAGAATACGACCCGGCTTCAGGACTGAGATTTAACGCCTGGGTCGAAGGAGGTACAGAATAAATGAAGGCTTTTGTTATCGATATTTCAATCTGCAACGGGTGCTACTGCTGCCAGATTGCCTGCAAGGACGAGCACGTCGGCAACGACTGGACTC
>CAZQDF010000298.1:0-1635 GCA_964592065.1 uncultured Dehalococcoidales bacterium
TTTGTTTAGCTCATCGAGAGCTTGCGCATGAAGGTTTTTGAGTTGTTCCAGCATTAACTGCCAAGTGATGTTATCTTTGTTCAAAATTCCTGGAATTTTCAGGGTACAATGTCATTGCAAGCGGGGTGAGTCAACCTCGGTTACCAACGCTACTAATGTAGCGAAACCTTCAGGATCATTGACTGCCATCTCAGCTAACATCTTACGATTGATTTCTACATTTGATTCTTTTAATCTTGCTATGAACTGACTGTAAGTAAGTCCTCTAGCCCGTACCGCAGCATTAATGCGAGTAATCCATAGCCTTCTGAAGTCGCCTTTCCGCTCACGACGATGACGATAGGAATAATCCAGAGCATGAAGCATGGACTCATGAGCATCACGATATAAAGCGTGCCTGCTCGCCCTATGCCCTTTAGTCAGCCCAAGTACCTTTTTATGTCGTCTGTGGGTAACTTTCCCGCTCCTAGCTCGTGGCAATATTCCTCCCTTTACTTCATAATCATTTATAAGGCAAAAGCCTCCTGACTCGCCTCTGGTCCGCAGAAGAGACTGGCATCATCTCATCATAGAGGCGCTTAGTTCTAGGAGCCTTTTTTCGTCTCAAATGACTTTTGCCGCATTTAGTACGCATGAGCTTGCCGCTACCTGTTATATGAAAGCGGCTCCTTGCCCCTTTATGCGTTTTGAGTTTTGGCATCTATTCCTGCCTCCTTAGATTTCTTGAGGGAAACCGGGGATAAGACCAAGGCTATACTCCTCGCCTCATTGGCGGAGCTGCTTACTACAGCTATTTCCTTCGACGCTTCGGCTACTTTCCGCAGCACATTCCAACCTAGTTCAGGATAAACAACTTCACGCCCTCTAAACCTCAGTACCAACCTCACTTTGTTGCCCTCCTCCAATAATTTCTTCGTGGTCCTGATTTTGGCTTGTAAATCATGTTCCTCTATCTTCGGTCTTAATCGGACCTCCTTGAGTAAGCCAACTCTTTGGCCCCTCTTCGCCTTGCGTTCCTTTTTAGTTTGCTCATACTTATACCTACCATAATCAAGAAGCCGACATACCGGTGGGGTCGTCGTTGATGCTACCTGCACCAAATCGAGACCACGCTCATAAGCAATTTGCAGTGCTTTCTGCACAGGCATCACTCCCAACTGTTCCCCATCTCCTCCTATGAGGCGGACTTCTTTGGCTCTGATTCTTCTATTAATTGGTAATTCTTTTACTATACCCTCTTTACCCCCTGGAACAGTATTTAAGACCTAGCCTCTACAGCTGTCTTTATTCTATTCTTAACTTTTGCCACAGTTTCTAAACCCAGATCCTCGCCACTCCTTAAGCGAAGTGACACACTGGATGAGGCCATTTCTTTATCACCGACTATAAGCATGTACGGCACTTTCTCTAGTTGGGCTTCTCTTATTTTCAAATTCATCCTCTCAGAGCGGTCATCAACCTGAACTCGGATATCCTCATTTCTAAGATCGCTCGCTATTTCATGCGCATGACTGACATGGCGATCTGCTATGGGAATTATTATTGTTTGAACCGGCGATAACCATATTGGGAAGACACCGCCATAATGCTCTGTGAGGCAAGCTAAAAAACGTTCCATGCTACCTAAAACTGTGC
>CAZQDF010000299.1:0-1629 GCA_964592065.1 uncultured Dehalococcoidales bacterium
TTGGCACTGATGAGAAGACTTTGCGGAGGATAGAAAGTGAGAGGCGGCAGTCTAGGTAGATGTAGAATTCAAGTGTTTGGCTGATGGCAAATATCCGTGTGACAAAACAAGGAGAAATACCACATAGTACTAATGCTAAACGGAGAATTCTCGGCAGAAGGATTTTTCAGAGCTATTTTCCCCTATTGCTGGTACTTTGGATACTTTTTGTGTTATACCCCAATCCCTTGAACCTGCCCATTAGTATCCAGAGGGTTTTTAACCTCGATATCGACCCTGGCGCTGTTGAATCAATTGCAGGGGATTTTCCCTCTGCCCCCACAGATATAGAGAAAGCGGTTCTGGAGAGGATACCCTATCACTACGATTGGGAGGTTTATAGCGTGCCCTGGTATTTTCCCACTGTCGAGGAGGTATTGGAGAAAGGAGAAGGGGATTGCAAAGCTCGAGCTTTAGTCCTGGCTTCTATTTTCGAACTAAAGAACATCCCTTATCGAGTTAATTTGTCTCCCATACATGCGTGGGTGGACTATGAGGGTAAAGAGGAGACCTCAATTGAGAATGCCAGAGTTAAGTTTTACCAACAGGACCCTGAAACCGGTGAGAGGTGGTTCAAGTTCCCTGAGATTGACCTGAGAGAGGTAATGGACTCCCTTTGGCGGGGCTTTTGGCATCCCATGCCTGATGGGAGGAAGGCCCTTCTAATTTCTGGTTTATTAGCTTTGGTGGCAGTCAGGGTGGTTTTGCTCAAAACCAGAGCTGCCGGATGAGAATTTATCCTCCTTTTTGAATAGCGGTTTGACATTCCTTTCTATTAGGCAAATGTTGGCCTTGTATATATCTTCTATTTGAGGTTGGTTTAATATATGATTAAAGTTGAGGCACAGCCGAAAGGAGGTGTATTGATGGCTACTTACGTAACATTGCTCAAGTTCACGTCGGAAGGTTTGAAAAGCATAACTGACTTTGGAAAAGCGTGGGAGGAGGGAAGGAAGAGGGCTGAGCAGAGGGGAATCAAAAGCATCGGTGCTTATAGCCTGTTAGGGCCTCACGACATGATGTTCATATATGAGGCGCCCGATGAGAAAGCTGCTCAGAGTCTGACCTTATCGTTCGCCTCAAGGGGCGACGCGCACACCGAGACCTGGACTGCAATTCCAATGGAGGAGTTTGCCAAGCTCGCTGCGAGGCTCCAGGGCTGAATCTTATTATCTTAGTCTGGCTGTGCCTCACCTTGGCATTCGTGGATCCATAGACCTGCTCTATTTAGCTGACTATTGCAGTAGACTATAAGTAAGTGATGCAACTGGAACGTCTAGTCTGCCGAAATACAATCAGGAAGCTTCTGGAAAAATTGCTTCAAGATGTTGAACCAGAGCGGCTTGCAACAATTGCAAGGCAGCAGAACTTGCGACACCCAGTTATTCTGTCCAATCTTCTCGGAGAGCCACTGGCAGAAAGATATTTTCGTGCGCTAGGCGAAATGTCAAGAGAGTTGGTTCCACAACACGTTGGGCAATCTGAGCTGAACGATGCTCTCTGGGCTTTGTTCCGAGAGATTGCGGCTAATTCCGCAAGCTACCATCTTTCCGGAAGGCTTAAGAACAGGCTGGACAAGTTCACTCAAGA
>CAZQDF010000300.1:0-1619 GCA_964592065.1 uncultured Dehalococcoidales bacterium
CGATGGACTCACCCACCAAGCTATGTTTACCCTTCCCAAGCATACCCGGCATCAATTAGCCACAATCAAAAAAATCATCACTGACAAAGAGCCTATCTTCACCTGGTAAGATTTCCTTTAGAACTCTTCTTTATCCCTCATTTTTTAAGAGAATATCCGACTATCTTATAATGGCGAAAAATAAGAATCAAGAGCGGGGAGGAGAGGTCTGAGATATAAGATAAGAGAGTTATCGCGAATGAGAGAAAAGCATGTATTGTCGCAACTGGGGTATCTAATTTTGGTGTGAGACAGGCACATATCGTGGATTTGTTTCAGTAAGCAGCAAAGAGATGCCTCGATGATATTCTGGCTGTAAAGCCCAAAGATATTGACGTCCTTATTAGTGCCGCTTCTCTTGCCTGAAGATGCTCATGCCAGACAAATACTGCTCCTGTTGTATATAAGAACAGCTACTCTCTTACTAGTGGGGATTCAGGACTCTTCCTGCAAAGGCCCTTGTGGAAGGTAGAATGGCTGATACAGTGATGGTCACAGGTGCTGAAAACCTTATATGCATCGGAGAGAGGAAGCGCTCTACAGTGGAACTCACAACAGGCAAACATGATTGCGGTTGCTCCCGTGGTCTGGGCCTTCCCCCAACCACTTTTGCCTTGCATGTCAAGAGATGTAAGCTCTCCTGAGAACGTTCTCAGGTAGTTAATCAATTATTGGACTTCTAGCACACCTCTCTTTTCGAGGTCTGCAGCAACATCAGGCAACCCCAGCTGAACAAGCTTTCCCTTCGTCGGAATTCCTCTCTTTAGATCCCATCCCCGCTCATCGTAGTAGTCATCGAGCATTGCTTTGGCTCCCTTCTCATCAATATAGCGAGTCCTCGTGTAGTCTTGGAGGTAAATCTCCTTCTCGCCCCATTTTACGGGCTCCGTTAGCCATCTCTTTGGGAATCCGTCGTCTTTCCTGTCGAAACCCTCGCGAATATTGGCAGCCTTTTGTAAATTGAATACCCTCTCGCTGATCCTCATGAACTCCTCTGCGCTCATCGCCGTACCGGTGACTGCATAATAAACAGCCCCAGCAATCACTGGGTTCCATATCCTGCCTATGATGAAGCGATAACATACTCCGAGGCAGTTATAGCCAGTATTTATATCTTGAACATAGCGTGCCAACCTGGGTACATTCCAGGTTTCTTTTTCCTCAGCAGGAAATATCCTCCTCCGAGCCCCGGCAGGTATATAGTAGCTTGAAGCAATAACACCCTCAACAGCTGCTCTAGCTATGCCAGGCATAGCAGTGCTCGGGCTCCTCACCAGCGCTAGTGTTTGCCCTCCCCTTGGATTCAGCATAGCATCAGCGAATGTCTCAACGCCTAAAATCATTCGTCCATCAAAATACTCGATCAGCCCTTTCTGACTTATGGCATATTCATCTGCACCCGGTACTTTCTCAAGCACAGCTGGTATGCCATCAGCTACAATACCCCAAAAACCTTCCCTTTTTACAATCTTCTCCGTTGCCTCGACTACAGTTTCAAAGTTGTATTTTGGTTCCATCCCCAGGTCCTCTTTGCTTATCAGCCCATTGTTGTAGAGATCCACAACTAAATCCATAAGGTA
>CAZQDF010000301.1:0-1593 GCA_964592065.1 uncultured Dehalococcoidales bacterium
CAATTGTCCTGCTTCTGAGCGCCCAGCAATTTTGTCCCAAAACTCCGCACCTTTGTCATGCTTACTGGCAAATATTAAGTGATACAGTGGCACATTCCTTGTATTTGTCTCGAGCACGTAGTCTTTTATAGCACGGTAGCCCAGGCCTCTTAATCCCCGTTCGTAAGCTTGCAGTAGTACGCGTCCTGTCGGTCTGTGCACTTTCTTGGCTTCCTCATATTCTTGCTGCCAGTTGGAGTCAGGGAAAAAATCCAACAAATCTTGTGGAGGCGTACTAGCGGTTCTCTTAATACCTCCGACATGGAAGGTTACAGCAAGGTCCATTTGCCTTTTGTCTGTGAGCCTCCGTATAGAATTGAAACTGATCTGCCAATTAGTTGGGTCGATAAAGCAGAAGTCTAAAGAATCGCGCGGCAACGTCTGTACTAACGCATCTATGACTTCATTGCAATCTCTAGCAAGGTAACTGATAGTCGCAGAAGAAAATGATTTTGCTCGTGCCTGAAGGGATTCAATGAGACTGGGTTCTAAATCATTAGAGAAATAGTGGGTGAATGGCACTTTGCACTTCAAGGCTGTGAGGGAGGATCCATCGATTTCTTCCTTTGTTCCTTCAATAAGGCATATCCCTGGCCCAGCAAATAGGTCTATGTAGGTTCGAATCGCTCATTTATTTTTCATGCCAGCGTTTAGGATATAGCAGTATCGCCCAATATAGAATAGCTTATCTTTGGCCCAACGCCTGGCTTTAATTACAAGTTTGCCATCGGACCCAGCAGCGAAATCTCCAGTAGGCACCAGAACACCTCTTCGTGCATTATCTTAATTCTCAAACTCCGCTCTTAGCAAGAAGTTTTCAGCCTTTCTCTATCGTTCTCCTCTCCTCTTCAGTCAGTCCATACAAGTCATAGACAAGGTTGTCTATTTCATTGTCGGTGCGGTTTATTTCTCTGAGCAGTTCGTCACGCTTGTTGCAAGGTGTGTTGCGAATGGGAGCCAGGCGTTTATTTAGCCCCAGCATCCTATCCACCAAAGCTACCAAGTCATCGTGCATCTTCTTTTCAGTGGGGTTATTAAAGTCAATGTGTCGGATGGGGAGAGGCTCTAGAAATTGACGATTAGCAGAGTAGAAACCTCCTCTAAAAGGAACGCTAATGCGATGCAAGTAGAAGTCAAGCAACTTAGAATTCAATAAGCCAAGGATATAAAGATATTGAATATCATCTTTTTCTTTTAGAATCAGCCCGCCTACGTCCACGTTGTCGAGGTAGAAAGCTCCATCCGTGTCGTAAACGGCGGCAAGTCTATTTATAAGCCTTGGGATAGCCATCTTGCGCTGGTCATGGAGCGCAAGATTCTGAGTGCGCCCAAAGGCATACCACTTTTCATGTCGCATCCTGCCTCGCTCTCTATTTTCCAGCGTTTCCCTATTCTGAAGCAGATATTCCCAGCACCTGGGGTATGTTGAGCCAAATTCTTGTGGCGATATTAGCTCGCCTTTTCCTTTTATGACTTTGTAGGGAAAAAGGAGTAACTGGTTAGGAATGGGGTGACCATAGCGTTCTATATCCTTGCCGCTTAGTAAGGGTTTAA
>CAZQDF010000302.1:0-1590 GCA_964592065.1 uncultured Dehalococcoidales bacterium
TTGCAATATTATTCGGCATTTCTGCGGTTCTTGTCTCGTTGGCTTATCCCCCTAAACCACCAGCGCAGGTCACTGATGTCCGCAAATTCTTGTGATAATAACCACCAGCAGCATCTCATCGCTGCTCTAAGACGTTGGTCATTCGTATGGGGAAGCTTATTTCTTGCTCACTTACTTTAGGCCGGGTCATAAAGTCGGATGCTATCCACACCACTGAACCCGTCGCCGAGATTGAACTCAACCCAAGCTCTATTGATAACGCCTCAGACTGCGCAAAAGCTCGTTCCCAATCAGCTTTAACACTGGCCAGTCCAATGCCCTTCTCTAACACTGGAATTGCTCCCAGGCCGGTAGCAAGGTCAGTAGTCAAACTTGCCAGAAACCTCAAGGATGTTAAGCCTATGGACTGGCTTCTTCTTTCATAAGCACACTCACACAATATCCAATAGGGATTGAGCCTAGAATTGTGAGTAACGTTAATATTACTGCATATTCCCAGCCAAAATAGGCTATCATCACAGGCAATAGAAATGGCTTGACAGCCCTGTTGTATAAAAATATTACAATGGGGGAATTTCCTGCTCCCTTTCCCCTCAGTTCCTTGAGCAAGGGATACCAGACATAAATGGGTCCCGCTGAGACGATACCTGCTGCCGCTGGCAGTAGAACACCTTTAATACCAGAGCCTTTGCCAAGAAATCTTGCAATCTGTGCTGGTTTTAGGAAAAGATTTAAAAGTAACATGAGGATGAAGACCAAGCCCAAAGGCATGAGCATATTGAGGAAAATGTTACCGCTACTTTTAAGAGCTAAAGAAGCCTTATTGGGCATAGCAACAAAGAGAACCCCATAGACTACCAGCACTGCCACTGGGAAAATGATCGTACGTGTTACAGGCCTTGCACTATTATTTTTTGGGGAACTCTCTATCCTCAAGGAACTACCTTCCGATAAGATTCAGAATCACCACCGTAAGAATGGCAATGGGTATTGATAGAATGAAGGAGAGGCCATTTCTCAGAAGGGCAAATCTTCTGCCTAGGGCTGCTATTTCTGCGGGCAGTTGCACCAAGCCTACGGTTACCCATGTGATAATAAGGGCAGTAACAGCGAAAAGGCTGATGCCGTATTTTAACAGTTCTCCCCCGATGACATAGCTATTAATAGGGTTTCCGGCGAGAATGCTACCAAAGCACGCTCCCCAAAGAGTGTCCAGTGCTAGGTTACCCGAGAAGACGGATGCCAGAAAATCTTTTGAAACGAAGGTGTTGAACAAGCCTATTAGCAGCACGACACCTATCAGTATGGGTAAAAGAGTGGTAAATTGCCTGGCAGAACTTCTAGTTGCGTGAACTAAGTCACTCTTGTCAATCTTAATCTCTCTTGACCTGGGTTCGGTCGCAGCTACTGCATCCCTCTTCAGACCGCCCCTCTTGTATTTCTCCACGACCTCTCCTACTGTACCACTCACACCAGTTAAGACTTCTATCCCGTTCGCTTTAAGATGATTATAGATATTGGGGGCTACAGTAATCGGTCAAAACTGTTTTGACATCTTTGCTAATAGCAAGCACAATAGCTTGCATGCCA
>CAZQDF010000303.1:0-1586 GCA_964592065.1 uncultured Dehalococcoidales bacterium
CGTTTGGCGTCATCGAGATTCGTCAGGGCGACGGAACCTACATATCGACCTCCACCAACAAGAAGCTCTTCGATCCGCTGCTATTCAGCCTGCTCGTCTCGGACCCGGATCTCGAAGAGCTCGTAGAGCTCCGGGTCCTCATCGAGTACGGGATCGTGGATCTCATCATAAAGCACGCATCAGACGATGACATCACGAGGCTCGAAGACGCCTACAAGGCGATGGAAGCGCAGGCCGCAGGGGGAGTGACCGATCTCAATGCGCTCTTGTCCACCGATCTCGAGTTTCACAAGATAATGGGCGAGATCACCAAGAACACCCTCGTGCAGAACGTGTACGGATTTGTCATGGACCTCTTTGCACCGACAATGCGACCGGGCCATGGCCTTCAATCTCACAAACAAATCGTGGATGCGCTTGCGGCCCGGGACGTCGCTTCCGCCATTGCCGCGGTGCGAGAACATGACGCAACATGGTCGGCTCTTAATCTCGATGAACGTGCGGGAGTCGCGGAGGCAACAGAATGAGCACGGTATTTGCACTCTATACAGGACACGGCCTCATGGAGCCGCTTTCAGCTGTATTCACTCAGGAACTGCCGGATGACAGGCTGATCAATGTGGTGGACGACAGTATCATACACGACACACGGCGTGCCGGTTCGGTGACCCCGGAGATTGCACTGAGGATCTTGAGCTACTATTCCATAGCAGTCCAGGCCGGTGCCGACATCATCTTCAACACATGCTCGTCGGTGGGAGATGTTGCCGACAATGCGCGCCAGTTCATATCGATCCCCATCGTTCGGATCGACCGATCGATGGCGCAACGAGCCGTTGAGCAGGGCAACTCGATTGGAGTTGTGGCGACTCTTCCGACCACGCTCGAACCCACCGTTCGCTTGGTCGAAAGTGAAGCGCGCCTGGCCGGCAAAGCGATAACGGTGAAGCCGGTGCTCGCGTCGGGCGCCTATGATGCCCTTGTTGCCGGCGACAGAGCCGCACACGACCGCCTGATCGAAGAGGCGGCCCTCCAGGTCACAGATCACGTTGATACCTTCGTTCTTGCACAAGGGTCCATGGCACGCATGGAGGCCGCGCTCAGCGCAGCGACCGGCAAGACGGTCCTGTCGAGCATCCGCTTGGGGATCATGGACGTTGCAGCCAAGCTCAAGGAGATAACCGTTGCCACATCGTAGTACGACTGCCAACAGTGACATCGTCGAGCGGTTGAGGGTCCACGCGCAGCAGGCCCGTCGCGACATAGTCTGGATGATACATGAGGCAAAAGACGGGCATCCGGGCGCTTCACTCTCGGTCACCGACATTCTGGTGACTCTCTACTTCCACGTGATGAACATAGATCCGGCCAATCCACGGATGGAAGATCGTGACCGTTTCATCCTTTCGAAGGGCCACTCGTGTCCGGCTCTCTACGCCGTGCTTGCGCGCAGAGGATACTTCTCTCCGGGCGAGCTTCCAGGACTCCGGTCGATCTGCTCAATGCTCCAGGGGCACCCGGATATGAACAAGACGCCGGGAGTGGACTCCACCTCGGGATCCCTCGGCAACGGCATCGCGATAGGG
>CAZQDF010000304.1:0-1524 GCA_964592065.1 uncultured Dehalococcoidales bacterium
GGCCCCGACTTTATTGTTGGCCCAACGGCGCCCCCGGGAGAAAGAAATATCTTGGGAGTCATTGCCAAGGCTGGGATAGAAACGGGCGGAAAGGTGATAGAGGTTAGGAAAAGACTGAGGAATGTGCTGAGGATAATCGGAGGCAAGCCAGTCATGCCTAGCTGCGGGTTACCCGGGGGCGTGTCAAAAGCGATTACTGAGGAGGAGAGGAAGACCATTATAGAGACAGGAGAATATGCTGTGGAGTTCTGCCAATTTGCCCTCCAGCTCTTTGATGATACAGTGCTCAAGAATAAAGAATACGTTGAGCTTATCACCGGTGATATCTATAAGCACAGGACATATTATATGGGGCTGGTGGACGAGAATAATAAGGTAAACTTCTACGATGGTATGATTAGAGTGGTTGACCCCAACGGCAAAGAGTTTGCCAAGTTTAAGGCCCAGGAATACCTTGACCATGTTAGGGAGCATGTTGAGCCCTGGAGTTATGTTAAGTTTTGCTATCTTAAGAACGTAGGCTGGAAGGGATTTACTGATGGGGAAGATAGCGGTATTTACAGGGTAGCGCCACTGGCTCGTCTGAATGTTGCTGATGGTATGGCGACACCACTGGCTCAAGAAGCCTATGAAAGAATGTATGAAACGTTAGGAGGAAAACCGGTTCACAGTACCTTGGCTTTCAGTTGGGCTCGACTCATCGAGGCACTTTATGCCTCGGAACGGGTGTTGGAGCTTTCTCGTGACCCTGAACTTACTTCTCCTGATACCGTAAATCTGCCCACCGAAATCCCAAAAGAGGGCATTGGGGTGGTAGAAGCACCTAGAGGAACCCTCTTCCACCACTATCAAACCGATGAGAGGGGAATTCTTACCAAAGTTAACCTAATTGTTGCTACAACAAATAATGCCGCTCCCATATGCATGTCAATTGAGAAAGCAGCCAAATCCCTTATACACAAAGGGGAGGTTTCCGATGGCATTCTCAATATGGTTGAGATGGCATTTAGAGCTTACGACCCTTGCATGGCTTGCGCTACCCATTGTCTGCCTGGACAGATGCCTCTGGAAGTAACCATCCATGACCACCAAGGGAATGAAATTCAAAGACTGGGCCGGAATCTTCATGAGGGTTTAAAGAGCTAAAATGGGCGAAGTAATAGATTTGTTAAGGCAATCGGGATATTCAGATAAAGCAACAGAATACTACGTGAATAAGGTGAATGTTGGCGAGATGAAGGATCACGATGCCCACTTCGCGTATACCGGCCCCTGTGGTGACACGATGGAGTTCTTCTTAAAAATTGATTCTGCTGTGATAAAGGATGCCAAATTTCAAGCTATAGGATGCGCCGGTGCCTTTGCATCTGGCTCCGCTCTCACCGAAATGATAAAGGGGGGAACGCTAGAGCAAGCAGAAGAAATCGATGAGAATGATATAGTAAATTACCTGGGTGGGATACCCGAGCCCAAAATCCATTGTGCCCGCTTAGCCAAAACGACTTTGGGATTGGCAATCAAAGA
>CAZQDF010000305.1:0-1523 GCA_964592065.1 uncultured Dehalococcoidales bacterium
TAAGAAGCAGACACAGTTTAAGGATTTAAAAGTGGTCAAAATAGGCAAGGCTGGTAGGTCAGAAGCAAATTATAGGGGGCAGACTATGCAGGTTATAAATTCCTTAGATCTGATGGGAGAGGTAATATTCACTGAAGTTATTTCTGTGGAGGATTTGAGAGTCTATTACTGCGGTGCTGAGTGCTCTGCTTTCCCTTCTTCATATGAAGGTTTTGGCTTTCCTCCCCTGGAGGCAATGGCTTGCGGCTGTCCTGTGATAACATCCGATAGCTCCTCATTGCCAGAGGTGGTAGGTGACGCAGCAATCAAGCTTTCTCCCTATGACGTTAAGGGCTTAGCATCTGTTTTAGAGGAAGTTCTCACTGACCAAGAGCTCAAGGAAAGTCTTATCAAAAAAGGGGTGGAACAAGCTGCCAAGTTCTCTTGGGAAAGGGCAGCAGAGAAGACTCTCGAAGCTTATAGAGAGGCAGAGGTAGGCCTGGGTGTATAATAGGTTTGAATAGTCTAGAAAGGTAACAAGTTGCTTCAGATCTCCATCTTCATGTCAAACATTCATTTTCGTTGTCCTGCAGTATTGTTATCTAAGGATATCCCAGTAGCTAACCTTTCCCTTGGTTCTCTTGAGGGGAGGGCAATCCACATTGGAAGCAATAATGGTTTGTGAAATTGATGAGTAGAATGAAAATGACATTCAAGAGGGGGTTGACTTTGTGTGAAGAAAACAGGTTCTATGAAAGGGAGCCAAATGACAAACCTAGCAGAGATGCGGAAGAATATGGCCTCCCGCATTGCTAATCCTATAGTTAGAATTTTAAGTAGAAGCAGGCTGAATCCTAATACCCTGACTTTGATAGGATTAGTAATAAATATCGGTGCAGCTTACCTTATTGCTCTCAACCATTTTTTCCTTGGTGGCGTTTTAGTTTTAGTCTCTGGGCTGTTTGATCTTCTCGATGGAGCATTGGCTCGCTTTGCTAAACGAGCTACGAAGTTTGGTGCTATTTTGGATTCTACTGTTGACCGCGTTTCTGAGGCAGCAATACTTTGTGGTCTCCTGATTTGGTATATACCAAGGGGGTCCAGGATGGAGATTTTGCTTATTTTTGCTGTCTTAATTGGCTCCTTTCTTGTTAGCTATATAAGGGCTAGAGCAGAGGGACTCGGGTTGCAATGCCAGGTTGGCTTGTTTACCAGAGCAGAACGGGTTATAGTATTAGCTGTGGGTTTACTGGTAAGTCGTATAAATTTTGTAATTCCACCTGTAGTTATTGCATTATGGATTTTGCTTGTCTTTGTTTATGTTACTGTAGCGCAAAGGCTGTTTTACTTACGGAAGCAAGCAAAGATTGGGGGTGGCTAAATGGCGGTTATGGCTATTGTAGGAGGTCAATGGGGTGATGAAGGTAAAGGAAGAGTGATTGACCTCTTGGCTGAGAAAGCGAAGATAGTGGTTCGTTTTTCGGGAGGGGATAACGCTGGTCATACAGTGATTAATCCCTATGGTGAATTTCGGCTACATCTTA
>CAZQDF010000306.1:0-1509 GCA_964592065.1 uncultured Dehalococcoidales bacterium
TAAAAACCACAAATAATAAGTTGTATAGCCTGGCGCAGACACCACAGTGTGATAACCTTTAGGCATCTTTAGTATAGTCTCGTTTTCCACCGTAAAGACATAGTCTATATCTTTTTCTTTGGTGTAGAATTTTGTAAGTCCCCAACCATTTTCAGGCTGCACTTTAAAGTAATACATCTCTTCCATAAACACCTCTTCAGGGAAATTGTCATGCTCATGCCGATGAGGTGGATACGTTGACCAGTTGCCTGAAGGTGTGAATGTCTCACCGACAATTAATCTATTGACCGATTTATCCTTTTGCACGCCATTTACTAAAATTTGATGGAAGGTTCTAGAGAAGTTAGATATACCCCACTTTCCAGAAACTACTTCCTCGGGTGTAATAATGAATGGTTCCTTTTCCTCCTCAGCTTTGGCAAACGCTAGGACTGCCTCTATTGATCCTTCACCATCGGTGGAAACCGCGAATGTTGTATGGGGAGGAATGTATACTGAATAGGATTTGCCAGCAAACACGGAGGGACGACCACCAACATCTTTAAATGTCTCGCCGCCGACATCCACTGAACATATCCCGGAGAGCATGACCAACAATATCTCTCGCCCCTCCGAGTTCCCCTCATAGGTATTTCTTTTACTCAATATCAGTTTTCCGAAATCTAGCAATCTACAAGGATTCTCCTTAATCATGTTCAAACCTTCTTCTTGCTTCACTCTTTCAAAGTACATCACATTACCTCCTCATGTGTTATTTTAAACTCACCATCTTATTGTTTCAATCTCTCCTACCGCTTAAGCCGCTTAAGTTCTTTGCAATCGTTACCTCCCTCTTCCAGTCATCCGCTTGGCTTTATCTACTTAATCAGCATAGTGGGTAGCCACAAGCTGATCGGAGGAATAAGGGTAACCAGTATTAGTGTTAGCACATTTGCAGCTAAAAAGGGGATCGCGGCGCGAAATATCGTTCCGATCTCAAGCTTGGAGATACTAGCAGCAACATTCAGGCACATGCCAACCGGCGGCGTTACCAACCCCACGGCAAGTCCAGAGATCAAGATTGCACCAAACTGGATGGGGGACATCCCTAAAGCTGTCATGGCGGGAAGAAAGACGGGAGTCAATAGAAGGATCGACGGGCTGACATCCACGAAGGTCCCGATAGCCAAAATGATAAAATCAAGAAGCAGAAGAATGAGAAACAGTGGCACGTCAAGCCCGGACAGGAAGCTTGTAACCATTTCGGGGATATGCTCAATAGCAAGAATCCAAGTGTACAACTTGGAAAAAGCAATGATAATCATAACAGTAGCGCTGATCATAATGCAGTCTCTAAGCAATTTGGGAATCACTTTAAGCTTTATCCCCCGATATATAAAGAAACCAACGATAAATGCATACAGGACGCCTATTCCTGCCGCTTCAGTGGCCGTAGTGATTCCCATTACTACTGCTCCCACCACGAAAAAAGGCATCAGTACGGCAGGAAATCCACGCTTTAAACGATTG
>CAZQDF010000307.1:0-1508 GCA_964592065.1 uncultured Dehalococcoidales bacterium
CACTGGCACCAATTCCTACTCTGCCATAAGTCAGTGTTCCAAGGGCGATATGTAACCCCCTACCTTCCTCACAGATCAGGTTCTCTACAGGAACTTCTACCTTGTCGAAGCATATATCTGAAGTCAACTGCCCTCTGTTCCCCATTTTCTTATCCGGTTCCCCAACTCTACAGCCCTTAGAATCCAGGTCAATCACAAGCATACTTAGTTTGCCATCGGTGTTAACCAAAGCTGTTACAAAATCAGCCACGCAAGAATTGGTGATAAAGCGTTTCTGCCCGCTTACGATGTATTTATCTCCTTTCCTTGTAGCTATTGTCTTTAAAGCACGAAGTGATAGCTCAGTACTGGCAGTGGGCTCAGTGGTGGCGAAGCAGCCAATTTTTTCTCCCGTTGTCGTTGGCCTTAAATATTTCTGTTTTATGAAGTCTGAGCCATACATTAATGCGTGACCTGTCAGGATGCAATGGACATCATAAACGGCAGCAATACTATCGCTTATATATGCCAACTCTTCAACTGTTACTACAGTAGCGCAGACAGGATACTTCAGACCAAGGCCTCCAACTTCTTCGGGAAATGGTATCTTGTAAAAATCCTCCTTAGCTAATTTATAAAAAATGTCTGAAGGAAAACTCTCCTTGCTCTCCTCCTTATGAGCAATCTCATAACCTACAGGAGCGATCTCCCTTATGGCAAATTCTCTTGCCTTTTTCCTTATTTCCAGTGTCTCTTCCGGTAAAATGAGATCGTGGAAAAGCCTATCCTGCATTCTGGGTGGTAGGTTTCTCATCTTGATGTCGCTCCTTCTCATCTAGCTATTAAAAGCTGCCTCCTACTTTGCGTATCCAGCCAGCCAAGAAATCCTTGAGAACATTAAGGAAGATAATCTTGCAAATCCTTTGCAATATCACCGAGTTGGAGCTCTTCGAGCCTCCGCCTGGTAGGTAGCCCTGAAGCTGAATCCCATCCCCTTTCGTCGTAATACTCAGCTAAAAGGGCGTCAAGGCGCTCCCGAGATATTGGGCCAAATTCTTTACCTTTCCATCTGACTGGTTCAGTCATCCACCTCTTGGGACCTATGTCTTCCTCTTTTTGACCCAACCCCTCTCTCACTTTAAAGGCCTTCTCTACGTTCCACATTCTCTCCATATCCCTTAGGATTTCACCCGCGCTCTTTTTAATACCGGTTAGTGCGCTATAAATTCCAGCTATTCTATCAGCGCCAAACACATTGTAGATAGAGCGAGCACAGATTCCTGTGCAGTCTAAAAGCCCATAAAACTCATCATAGTACTTGGTAAGACGGGCTACATTGTAGCCCCCCTCATTACCCCCTGTCGGTGTGTTAAGAATGACCTCCTGACGATCTTGGGGAACTCCTATCATTCTCATGAGGGGCTTCAACGTTTCAGGAGACATTACAGTACCCAGACTAAAGGTTTGCAGGGTAGGATAAGCTCCCTTGGTGTTTGTATAAAGTGCAAACATCTCTGGGCTAAAAATGG